>USIO01000052.1 GCA_900554815.1 uncultured Clostridium sp. | reverse complement strand
AATAGAATAATTAACAAGTAATAAATGTTTAAAAAAGCTTGATATAGGCTTAATAAAAAGCATTGTTGGAAAAGGTCTATATACATAGCTTTATATTTTACCCCTATACTATATTGCACAAAACTTTGATAATACAAACCAAAAATTATATATATTTTTTGAATATGTATAATTTTTTTGATTTTTTATACATATTTATTTAATCTCTCGTATAAATTGCAAAATACAATATATTTTAAATTAAATTCTTGAATTGAGTTGACATTTAATATAAAATATTATAAAATACGAACAATAGTTCATGTAATAATAAAAGTGATAATATATGAAGAATAAAAATTGTAAGAACTAAATTTTATATAAAGGATGTGTTCTTATGGAAGAAAAGAAGAATGAAATTATTTTATTTGAAAACCAAGGAGTAAAATTAGAAGTAAACTTAAAAGATGAAACAGTATGGCTTACACAAGAGCAAATGTCTAAATTATTTGGAAAAGCTAAATCGACTATTAATGAACATATTAAAAACATTTACAAGGAAGGTGAATTATTAGAAAACGAAAGTATGACTAAATTCGGAAATTCCGAATTTTCTGATAAGCCAACCAATTATTATAATCTGGATATGATAATATCTGTTGGTTATAGAGTAAAATCTCAAAATGGTATTATTTTTAGGCGTTGGGCAACTAAAATTTTAAAAAATTATATGTTAAAAGGATATGCTGTTAATCAAAAAAGATTAGAATATTTAGAAAAAACAGTAAAACTAATTGATATTGCTAACAGAATGGACGAGCGATTAGAAAATAATGATGCGAAAGAAATATTAAAAGTAATTGGAGAATATTCAAAAGCATTAGATTTATTAGATGATTATGATCATAAAACTTTAAAGAAAATAGAAGGAAATATTGATAAAAGGAAAATAAAATACGAAGACTGCATAAATATTATAGATAAATTAAGATTCAATGAAGGAAGTTCTTTATTTGCAGTTGAAAGAGATAAAGGTTTAGAATCAATAATAGGTAATATATATCAAAGTTTTGATGGACAAGATATATATAATAGCATAGAAGAAAAAGCTGCAAATTTTCTATATTTAATAGTAAAAAATCATGTTTTCGCTGATGGAAATAAAAGAATTGCGGCAACTATGTTCATATATTTTCTAAATTTTTATGGGATTTTATATAAAAATGGTCAACAAGCAATTGACAATAATACACTTGCAGCACTAACATTACTTATAGCTGAGTCTAATCCAAAAGAAAAAGATGTAATAATTGATTTAGTTATGAATTTTCTAAATAATGAGTAAAAAACTGTCGCCAGAATTTGGTTATAATTAATTATAAAAGGAAAATAAAATCTATGAAAATGGAATTTATATTTAATATGGAAAAATTTAAAAAAGCAGGATATGATGAGGAACAATGCTTAAAGGCAATTAGAAAACACTTTGATAGTTATAAAAGTAAAACTATAAAAGAAATAAAAAAAGGAATATTTGTAGGAACAGATGATGACTGGAATGCCTTTGGATCTACTGCAAGTTAAGAACTAAAATTCAAAATTATTAAAATACATAAATATTAAAATAGTAAAATATTAAAAATAAAATTTAAAATTATTCTTAAATAATTATAAATTTTAAATATTGTTTAAAAACGAACATTTGTTATGATTAAAAAAATTAGTTTTTAAAGTGTTTTTTAATAAAAAATAATTTATAAGTAATAACCATTATTTATAAAAATAATAAAATTTAATTATTTCAAAAAGAATATTTATTATTAGTTATAAGCTCCAAAATCAATTTTAAGACATTTTAATATTAAAAATGATAAATTTATTCATCTTAAAATATATAATAAGTGTAAACAGAATATTATTGATTAATTGTTTAGATTTATAACTAGTTTATAAATTAATTTAGTAAAATATAATTTAGTGAAAAATGCCTAAAAATATGACGCACGAGAATCGATTTTAAGCCGTTTTTATTTTTTAGACATATAGTTTGTTGTCTGTTAAAATAGCTAAAATAGAGAAAT
>USIO01000051.1 GCA_900554815.1 uncultured Clostridium sp. | reverse complement strand
ATGCGCGGCATACATGGGCTACAATAGCGCATAAAATAGGAATATCGAAAGATGTAATATCTTTAGCTTTAGGGCACGAGTTCGGATGCAAAACGACCGGAATTTACATAGACTACGATTTAGAACAGGTAGATAAAGCCAACAGAAAAGTAATAGACTATATTAATTCGTTATCGCTTTAGCCAGATTAAATACTTATAGCCCCACAATCTGAACTGTTGCGGGGCTTTCCCGTATTACTTCTTTAAGAAGTTCTTATAAATACAAAGAATATCCTCTATTTCTGAATTGGATAAATCATCCCTCTGAAAAGGAGCGGGTAACATATTTTTCAAAACTCGAATACCTTTAATTTTCCCTAATACTTCATTTGCTCCTTTCTTGGTTCCACTATGTAAATAGATCGCATCTGGAAATATCCCTAAAAATGCACCTATCCGATGCGAGGTATCATATATGCAAAGCTCTCCTATATTGTCTACCTTACAATCTTGTATTATTTTAAATAGCTCATAAAAACTACGAACTTCTTTAATTTCATCTTTCATTAAAAGAATTTTATCGCAAAACTTCGATAAATGCTCGGTATTAATACGTCGCTGATGGCTATGTTTATGCCCCCTCGTATCTCTAGCGTTAGCCGCCAATCTTATCGCATCATCTATCGTTGCAGATTTTTCCGTATCATTTAAAACAGAATCACAAGAGACGTGTTTTTTATAATGATTAATAATAACGATATATTTATCATCCCTACTCATGGAGTCTGCTATAAATAAATCATCGAAATAATCAGAATACTTACAGCATCTTCCTTTCGGTTTTCTTACAGTAATACATGCCATACTCATAAATTTAAAATCTGTGCAAAAATACCCACTCCTTGCAAATAAATTAGTAAAACAGGATATGCTTAATAACATACATCCAAAAGCCCCAACTACACTTAGTCGAGGCTCATCCCTTTGGGAGTAAATAACGTATTGTCTCTCTCACTTTCGAAAATTAACAACTTTTCCGTAGAGAGATGATATAACAGACATTCACGTCTGCATAAAAATTATTTTTCAATTTGAATATTATTCTGCCAATTAAAGA
This sequence comes from uncultured Clostridium sp., assembly GCA_900554815.1. GTDB lineage: Bacteria > Bacillota > Clostridia > TANB77 > CAG-508 > UMGS1754. Next base: position 1,003 of record USIO01000051.1, on the reverse strand, counting down.
GAACATAAAGATTAATGACTCTAGCATTTTACTAGAGTATAAGAATTGATCTATTGTATACTAAATTTAATTTAAAACTAATTATAATGGTTTATCCTCTTTTATTCTATTCTTCGTAATCCAAACCAAATATTCAACGCCTAAATTAGTTATATATATATTATTATCTTGCTTAATAATTAACATACTACTATACAAAAAAGACAAATAGTCCCCTAGTTCCCAACTGTTTAATATTTCAGAAAATTGCTGTCTAACTTTACTATAATATTGAGATACATCTTCTTCTGAAATTCCATCAGAAGAATTTAACAACCTCAATAAACGTATCTGGCTACCGAAAATAGCTATATTAATTTTCTCGAAAGTTAAAAGCAATTGGCTTCCTGCTAAATGCCTTAACAGTACTTTAGTAGTTTCCCCTGTTATATCAAATCCTTTTTCTACAAGTTCTTTTTTAATGTTATTTTCTATGTCTGCGATAACTACAGAGTTGCCTATTCTGTCAATTAATTCTTGAACAGTATCATTGTTTACAGGTTGTAAAACATTTGGCTTATCAGAATAATAATCTCCAAAAATATTTGTGCTTTGTTGTTTTTGAGTTTGCGTATTTGTTATTGATATTATATGAGAAATTAATTCGGTATTCCTCTGCTCCAATTTTTTATTCTCCTTTTCTTTATTTTTTATTTCTCTTTTAATTGATACAATTTTACCGATTGAGAAATTGTCAAATGATTCTGCGAGAACAAGAATTAGTAATATAGATAATAGAAAAAATACCCCATTCTTAAATTCTCCATATGGTTCAACACAAAAAAAATTAAAAAAAATCATACTAGCAATACCTAAACAAAAAAGTATGATTAAAATTCGTACAAACCAGTTTTTGGGATTGTTTTCCATATTTTCCATTGTATTATATTAGCTATATGATTTTATATAAAACCTAAAATCCGCAAGCAATCTCAATGGCAATCTCAATTGCAGTAAAGAGCTT
>USIO01000050.1 GCA_900554815.1 uncultured Clostridium sp. | reverse complement strand
AGTGGTCCGTTTTTCAATTATAAAATGGTCCATTTTTCACTTGACAAATACACTTTCTATTAAATCTGTTGCAAATCCGATGCCTCAAGCTATGGATTACAAATTTATCATCTATTTTGCCTTTTTTTCTATATCTTCTAAAAAATACTCTTGTTCTTTCTATCTTTAGTGGATTTCCTTCTCTATTTAAAAACAAATATCCTTCTGGATGTTTTGGTTTGTACATTTTGTAATATTTTCTTAACATTTCTAAACTTGTTTGTGGTAATACTGTATATCTATCTTTTCCTCCTTTTCCTGCTCTTACAAATATCCTCATTTTTCTGCTATCTATATCTTCTATTTTTAAATTTACTGCTTCTGATACTCTTAATCCACTTCCATATTTCATCATAAATATCGTTTTATACATATAGTTTTCACAAGCATTAAAAAAAGTGCTTAACTCTTCTTTTGTTAGCACATCCTTCATTTTTCTTCTTTTCCTATACATTGGTAATTGTTTTTTGTTTATTAATTTATCTAGTGTCACTTCGTATATGAATCTTATCACAGAATTGTAGTAATTTACGCTTCGTTCTGATAACTTTCGTTCTTCTCTTAAGTATTTTAGCAAAAAGTTCCTTAGTTCTTCTATTGTTACTTCTTCCAGTGGTTTTCTAAAATATTTTATTATATCTTTTGTTTTTCCTAAATAACTTTCTTCTGTCCAATGTGAAAATCCTCGCATTTTCATGTCTTCTTTCATTTTTTTGATTAGTTGTTCATTTGTCATATCAAAAAAGACTCCTTTCTAATATATTTGCAACTTTTAGTTACATAATATATTGTACTAAGAATCTTCTATATTTTCAATATATCAATCTCTTTATTATTCACTCGAGCCATTGCTGCTTCGCAGCAATTTAGTACATAGCATTTATTTTCAAAAATTTCATTATAAATTCAAAAAAAGATGACATTGTATTATTATTTTTTACAATTCATCTTTTAAATATGTGAAAATTTTATTTTTACTAAATTGTTAATAAGAGGAAACCTTTGCTATTACTACATTTTATTTTTTCGTCATAAGAGAACAAAATTGTTACTACTAGTGCTATTAATGTAATTCCTTTTTCTGTATATTTTTTTAAATTATTTTTTTCTTTTTTGCATAGCACAGTTCCTTGCTTTCCATTCTTTACTTTTTCTTGTGTTACTTGCATTCTTTATTCCTCCTACTTAGCTCTTTATATAATTTTAATATTTAAACTAATAAAAATTGCAGTATTACCTTTATTTTTTCCATCTTTTTACTTTTTATTCTTATTCTATTAGTTTTGTATTCTTTTCTTTATTTATGTTCCTTTTTAGTTACTTTATTATTTTTAAAGTTCGTTTTTGTTTTATTTCATTATACTATTCTTTTATTTCTATGTAAAGAAAAAAGAAGATGAATTATGTATTTTTACATAACTCATCTTTTATATTTTGGTCTTTTCTATATAATTTTTGTACAACAAATAAAACTAAATTTACTTTAGTTGTTGGCTTAAATTGTAACTCTCTCTCTCTCTCTCTCTCTCTCTCTCTCTCTTACTATTTCAGTACTTTCAAGCATTTTAGCTCTTTCTCCTTCGTTTTTTCTTCTTTTTTCTGCTTTCATTATACCAATATCTCTTTTACTTTGCAAGTACTTTTTTCTCTTTTATTTTTCTTCTGTTTTTTCTCTTTTTATCTTCACTTTTTGTTGATATTTATGAATCCTCTAAACCTGGTCAATAGCCTTATTCTCGTTCCGATTTATTAAAACTTCATCTCTATGGCTATATCTTTGGTATTCGTTCTTCTCGTAAACTTTCTGCTACTTGTCATTTTAAAAATTGTTTTTATTTTATTTATTTTTTCTTCTATCAATTACTTGGTTTAGGTGTTGTTGTATTTGTACCACAATTTGCAAACATATAACTTGTATTTTCTACATTTTTTAAATCCCAATTATCTCCTACATAAATTACAGTTAAATTTGTAGAATCTAAAAACATGCTTCCCATATTTATTACATTACTTATATCAAAGCTACTTAAATCTAAGCTTGTTAATCTACTACAACGAGCAAACATTCCTCCCATATCTTCTACATTGCTTGTATTAAACTGTTCTAAACCTGTAATTTCTGTTAGGGTCGTACATCCAACAAACATGTTTTTCATACTTATTACATTGCTTGTATCAAAGCTACTTAAATTAACTCTCGTTAAACTACTACAATCAGCAAACATTCCTCCCATATGTTCTACATTGCTTGTATTAAATTTTTCTAGGCCTATAATCTCTGTTAAATTTTTGCAATCCCAAAATATGTTGAACATGCTTATTACATTACGTGTATCAAAGCCACTTAAATTCAAACTCGTTAAACTACTACAATGAGCAAACATTGCTCCCATATCTTCTACATTGCTTGTATTAAATTTTTCTAAGTCAATAATTTCTGTTAAGTTTGTACAATTGTGAAACATATTTGTCATGTTTGTTACATTACTTGTGTTAAAACTACTTACCTCCAAGCTTGTTAAGCTACTACACTCATTAAACATAGATGCCATGCTTTCTACTTGACTTGTATTAATTTTTTCTAAGCCTATAATTTCTGTTAAGTTTGTACAATTGTAAAACATATTTGTCATGTTTGTTACATTACTTGTGTTAAAACTACTTACCTCCAAG
>USIO01000049.1 GCA_900554815.1 uncultured Clostridium sp. | reverse complement strand
TCAGAACGTCGTGAGACAGTTCGGTCCTTATCTGTCGCAGGCGAAGGATATTTGAAGGGAGCTGTCCTTAGTACGAGAGGACCAGGATGGACATACCGATGGTAGATCAGTTGTCACACCAGTGGCATAGCTGAGTAGCTAAGTATGGAAGGAATAAACGCTGAAAGCATCTAAGTGTGAAGTCCACCCTAAGATAAGATATCCCATACCGACAAGGTAGTAAGATTCCATGAAGAAGACGTGGTAGATAGGTTGGGGGTGTAAGTGCAGTAATGTATTAAGCTGACCAATACTAATAAATCGAGGGCTTAACCACAAGAAGGAAGTAAGCTTTTATCTATATATTTTTGAGTGTGCTGGGGAGAGAAAAAAGGAGTAAATAACTAAGGTAGAGATATCTTAGAGTAATAAATTTTCTAGTGACGATAGTGAAGAGGAAACACCTGTACCCATACCGAACACAGAAGTTAAGCTCTTTAGCGCCGAAGATACTTGAAGGTTACCCTTCTGGCAAAATAGGTGGTCGCTAGGTTTTTTTTTATGTAAAAATTCATTCATTAGAATAAAAAATTGTTTTAATGAATGAATTTTTATTTTATAATGCTTAAAAGATTACTTAAATTTAAAAGTAAATTCCAGAAAACTCCATAGTGGAATTTACTTTTAAATTTAAGTTTATAGAACAAATTAAGCCAAAATCATTGACTTTTTAAGAAAAATATGGTAAAGTATTAAAGCATGTATTGAAAATTATACATGTTCACATCGTTTTAAAATATATAAAAGCTTTTAATTTAATAACGGAGGTGTAGTTAAATGGCTGCAAAAGGACCAAGAGAAAAAATAACTTTAGAATGTACAGAATGTAAAAGAAGAAATTATATGACAGAAAAAAATAAAAGAAACGATACAGATAGATTAGAAATGGCTAAATACTGTAAATTCTGCAAAAAACGTACAACACATAAAGAAACAAAATAACCTTTACTAAAGGAGGAAAAAAATGGCTAAGGAAGTAGAAAAAAATAAAAAAGAAAAGAAACATTTTTTAAAAGATTTTAAGGCAGAATTAAAAAAAGTAATTTGGCCTACACCTAAACAAGTTGTAAACAATACGATTGCCGTTATTACTATAGTTATTATTACAGCGGTTATTGTTCTTGTATTAGATTTAGCTTTTGAAGCACTAAATACATATGGTATTGATCATATTAGAGGTTTAGTTACAAAAACTAATACAGTAAATGAAACAAATGTAGTAGACAATAACACTACTACTGCAAATGAAATTCCAATTAATGAAACAACAGGAGAAGGAAATATAGAAATCAATATGGAACAAAATAATGAAGCTCAAGTAAATAATACACAACAAGATTAAAAAAGGAGGCTAAGCATCATGTCTCAAGAAAATGCTAGTAAAGAGCCAAATTGGTATGTTGTTCATACTTATTCTGGTTATGAAAATAAAGTAAAAACCGACTTAGAAAAAACAATTAAAAATAGAGAACTAGGAGATTACTTTTTTGATATTGTAGTTCCTATGGAAGAACAAATTGAAATTAAAGACGGAAAAAGAAAAACAAATTTAAAAAAAGTTTTTCCAGGATATGTATTAGTAAAAATGATTGTAACAGAAGAATCATGGTATATTGTAAGAAATACAAGAGGGGTTACAGGATTTGTTGGTTCTGGAACAGAGCCAATACCTCTTACACCAGAAGAAATTAGGAACATGGGATTTGAGCAAACACTAGTAAATGTGGAATACGATTTAGAAGATAGTGTAAGAGTAATGTCAGGCCCATTTGAAAACTTTATTGGAACTGTAAAAGAAATTAATAAAGAAAAACATAAAGTAAAAGTAATGGTTTCTATGTTTGGACGAGAAACACCTGTTGAGTTAGAATTTTCACAGGTACAAAAAATTTAAAATATTATAAAGGAGATGCTTGAAAATGGCACAAAAAGAGATAGCAAATGTTATTAAACTACAAATAGAAGCTGGAAAAGCAACACCTGCTCCACCAGTAGGACCAGCTTTAGGCTCAAGTGGTGTAAATATTATGCAATTTGTTAAAGAATTTAATGATAGAACAGCAAACCAACCTGGAATGATAATACCAGTTGTAATTACTGTATATAAAGATAAATCATTTGAATTCATTACAAAAGTTCCACCAGTTGCAGTTTTAATTAAAAAAGCAATTAAAATTGAAAAAGGCTCAGGAAAACCAAATAAAGAAAAAGTTGCAAAAATTACAACTGAACAAGTAAAAGCAATTGCAGAACAAAAAATGGAAGACCTAAATGCAGCATCATTAGAAGCTGCTATGAGCATGGTTAAAGGTACAGCACGTTCTATGGGGATTATAGTAGAATAAATTATTAAAAAATAAAAAAATTGGGAGAGGAAACTCATTATTACCAAAGGAGGATTAAAAATGAAAAGAGCAAAAAAATATTTAGAAGCAGAAAAATTAATTGACAGAACAAAACAATACGAAGCTAAAGAAGCATTAGAATTAATTGAAAAAATGCCAAAAGCAAATTTTGACGAAACAGTTGAACTACATATTAAACTAGGTGTAGATTCAAAACAAGCAGACCAACAAGTTAGAGGTACAGTTGTACTTCCTAACGGTACTGGCAAAACTCTAAGAGTTTTAGTTTTTGCAAAAGGGGACAAAGCAAAAGAAGCAGAAGTAGCTGGAGCAGATTTTGTTGGAGCAGAAGAACTAATACCAAAGATTGAAAAAGAAAATTGGTTTGAATATGATGTTATAGTTGCAACTCCAGATATGATGGGAATAGTTGGGAGACTTGGTAAAGTATTAGGACCAAAAGGATTAATGCCAAACCCTAAATCAGGAACTGTAACAATGGATGTTACAAAAGCAATAAATGAAATCAAATCTGGTAAAGTTGAATATAGA
>USIO01000048.1 GCA_900554815.1 uncultured Clostridium sp. | reverse complement strand
AGCAAATTACGATGCTAATACATCAATATATGGAGATGCAGTATACGAAACAAGCGAAAAAGGAGACGGAAGCCAGTCCAGCTGGAACCAGGACTACTCTGACTTTCCTTACTTGGCTAGTCCGTTCTTCGCGCGTGGAGGCGGTTGCTACAACTCTTCCGATGCGGGAGTGTTCTTTTTCGACGACGCTTGGGGTGGCAGCAGCGACGGCTGTGGCTTCCGCGTAGTCGCACTTTAAAATATCCTCAAAACATTATGTAAACCATAAAAACTAGTTAAAGATAGAAAGGAGCAACCCCAAGTCTTTGACTAGAGTTATAAACTAAGCTAAGAGGGTAAACAAACACAACAAATTTATGTTAACAATTATTGCATTATTTGTAAATGTATGGTATAATATTACCGGCAATTAATATTTATAATAAAAGAAAGGAGAAATAATCCATACATTTTGTGCAAAGTATTTAGAAATAGGATTATATTAAAAAATGAAAAAAAATATAAAATTTTATTTTTTTATTTTTTTTATATTCTTTATTGTTGGAATTTGCAATATATCTTATGCTCTTAATTTAGACAGTAATGAATATAAAGTAACAACAAAAGAAAATGTAAATTATGTAATTGGAATATACCCTAATACTCAAATAAAAACTCTAAGAAAAAATTTAATAGCAAATACAGATATTAAAATATTAGATAACAATGGAAAAATAATGAGCGAAGAGGAAACAATTTCAACAGGCAATAAAATACAGATAGAAAATACAACATATATTGCAATAGTTTGTGGAGATGTTAATGGAGATGGAAAAGTTAATGTAACAGACTTAGTTCAAATGAAAAAACATTTTATTGGAAAGGAAATATTAAATAAAACATCAGCTATGGCAACAGATATAGATGCAAATGGCAAATTAACTAGTACTGATGTTTTAAACTTAAAACGATTAATTGTAAACATAATAGAAGAAAGCGAAATTTATGAAAAAGATTATGAAAATAATCAGTATGGATATACCATAAATACCTTAACAAATGAGACTATAATTAAAAAAATTATTAATAATAATCAAGGAAATATATTACAAATACCTAATAAAATAGATGGAAACAATGTTAAAGAAATTGATGACTTTTTGGGAGAAAATAGCAAAATAACAAAAGTAACAATTCCAACAGGAATTGAACTAATTGGTACTAGAGCATTTAGCGAATTAACTAACCTAGAAAATATAGAAGTTAGTGGATTAAACGAAAATTATAGTAGCAAAGATGGAATATTATACAATAAGGGAAAAGACAAATTAATATTTTATCCAAATGGAAAAGAAGAAAAAGAATATATAATAGAACAAACAGTAAAAAATGTTGGTTCATATGCTTTTTACAAAAATAATAAAATAGAAAGACTATATATACCAGATACAGTAGAAGAAATAGAAAATAATGCATTTAAAGAAATGAAAGGAAAAGTATATATAAAATATGGAGCAAAAATTGAAGGAAAATTACAAGAAAAAGGAATAAACTATGAAATAGACAAAATTCCAGAAATAATAAAATTAAACAGTCAAAAAGAAGAAAACCAAACAGTAAGTATAAATATATCAGCATCAGATGATATAGGAATTGTAGCATGGAGTGTTGGACTAAAAGGAAGCCCAACAACATGGAACAATATAGAAATGACAAAGAACTTAGAGACAAGTTATAAAAATATAAAAGTAAATGGAACATATGAAGCAAAAATAAAAGACAGTATAGGAAATATAAAAACACAAGAAATAATAATAAATGAAATAGATACAAGCATTCCTAAAATAAATTCTATAAAAATAATAGAGCCAACAACAGGAACATATAAAAAAGGACAAAAAATAATAGTAAGAGTGCAATTTAGCGAAATAATAAAAGGAGAAGCTCCAACATTAAACTTAAGCATTGGAAACAATATAGTTACAGCACAACCTACAGAATTAGCTGGAAATTTAGACTACATTGATTATACTTACACAATAGAAGAAAATCAAAATGGTAAAGTGGAAATTCAAAGTTATGTAGGAGGAAATATTACAGATTTGTCTGGAAATAAGGCATCTATTGTAAAAATGACTAATAGTGGAAACAATATAGAAGTAGACACTACAGCACCACAAATAGAGTCAATAAAAATAATTAGCCCATCTAGTGGAGTGTATAAAGCGGGACAAAAAATAGTAATAAGAGTACAATTTAGCGAAATAATAAAAGGAACACCACCAGTATTAAAATTAAGAGTGGGAGAAGATGTAGTAAAAGCAACCGAAACAAGTCTAAATGGAACAACAAATTACATAGACTATAATTACACAATATTAAACTATCAAGAAGGCATAGTAGAAATTGAAGATTATTTTGATGGAAAAATTACTGACATAGCTGAAAATGAAGCTACTATTTATAGACTATCAAACACAGGTAATTATATAGAAATTGATACTACAATACCAAAATTAGAGTCCATAAGAATAATTAGCCCATCTAGTGGAGAATATAATGGTGGACAAAAATTAGTAATAAGAGTACAGTTCAACAAAAAAATACAAGGAATTGCTCCAACATTAAGACTAAGAATAGGAAATAGTATAGCAATTGCAAGAGGAACTAACCCAGATGGAAGAACAAACTATATTGACTATACTTATGTAACTACTAAGCACCAATCAGGAAAAGTAGAAATAGAAAGCTATACAGGAGGTCTTGTAACAGACTTACAGGGTAACAAAGTAAATATTTTTAAATTGTATAATACTGGAAGTACCATAATAATAAAACCATTAAATACTTCAACAGATGACCTTATATCAGGTGATATAGTTCAACTTTAGATAGAAAATATTTAAAATTGACATTTTCATTAATAACTTGCTTAGTTAGCAAGCATAAAGAATGAAAATGTCAATTTTAGTATAAACATAAAAAATTTGTTTATTTTCAAGTAATATGGTATAATAGAAATATAATGATGAAAAAGTGCGAAGGAGAAAAGCCTATGAAAAGAA
>USIO01000047.1 GCA_900554815.1 uncultured Clostridium sp. | reverse complement strand
AAAGCCATAAGAAAGTATGATATAGTATTTAAACAATTATATTTTAGAGATAAATTTTTATTCTATTTATAAAAAAATGTAATACTATTCTTTTAAATAGTAAGGGTGGTTAAGATTAAAATATTACAATGTGTAATTATTTAAAGATAAAACCTAAAGATATGTTGGTAAAGAAATAAATTTTACCGACCTATCTTTTATTGCTGTTTTTTTAAAATTATGTAAATTAAAAGAAGAGGAATTGAACTATTAATAAGGTGCAAAGTAAAAAATCCGTAAGAGCAGGGGAAATTTTGCTATGTAAAACATTAATAATTCAAGAGGGACTTCTAATAATATATAATTTAGAATTTTTAACTAGAAAACCTAAAAAATTTAAAAATTCTAAACAAAACTATCTGCTCGCAAATTTATAAAAATTTAGAGGTGAGTTTTTAAATGAAAGAGATTAAACACGAAAAATGTTCTCGTAAGGATTTCTCAAAAGTGGGGGACTTTATTGAAATGCCAAACTTAATTAAGGTTCAAAAGGACTCATATAATTGGTTTGTAAAAGAAGGCTTGGGAGAAGTACTAAGAGACATATCTCCTATTATTGACTTTTCTGGAAATTTAGTTCTAGAATTTTTTGATTACTATATGGAAGAAAAAACAAAATATACTTTAGAAGAAGCAAAAGAAAGAGACGCTACATATTCAACAAGACTTCATGTAAAAGTAAGACTAATCAATCGTGAAACAGGAGAGATTAAAGAACAAGAAATTTACCTTGGAGATTTTCCATTAATGACAGATAGTGGAACATTTATTATTAATGGAGCAGAAAGAGTTGTAGTTAGTCAATTAGTTCGTTCTCCAGGATGCTACTATGCAGAAGAATTTGACAAAACTGGTAAAAAACTATACACATCAACAGTTATGCCAATTCGTGGAGCATGGCTAGAATATGAAACAGATAGCAACGATGTATTTTATGTTAGAGTGGATAGAACAAGAAAATTGCCTGTAACAACACTTCTACGTGCAATTGGAGTTGAAACAGATCAACAAATATTAGACTTGTTTGGAGAAGAAGATAAACTAATAGCAACAATCAACAAAGATACTGTTAAAACTCAAGACGAGGCATTAATTGAAATATACAAAAAATTAAGACCAGGAGAACTTCCTACAGTTGATGCAGCTAGAAATTTATTTAATGGTTTATTTTTTGACAATAGAAGATATGACCTTGCAAAAGTAGGAAGATATAAATATAATAAAAAATTAAGCATATCAGAAAGAATAGCAAATAGAATTGCATTCAATGATATTGTTGATCCACAAACAGGAGAAGTTCTTGCTGAAAAAGATACCCAGATAACAAAAGAACAAGCATCTAAAATTCAAGATGCAGGTATTAATATTGTTGATTTAAAAGTAAATGATAAAAAAATAAGAATAATTGGAAATGGCACTGTTAACATTAGAGCCTTTGTTGATGAAAAAACTTTAAAAGATATTCAAATTAAAGAAAATGTAAACTACGAGGTATTAAAAAACATATTAGACAATACAGACAAAAAAGAATTAAATAAAGTAATTAAAGAAAGAATAGAAGAACTTATTCCAAAGCATATTACAACAGAAGATATGATAGCATCAATTAATTATTTATTAAATTTGCAATATGGTTTAGGAAAAATAGATGACATTGATCATTTAGGTAATAGACGTATTCGTTGTGTTGGAGAACTATTACAAAATCAATTTAGAATTGGTTTAACAAGACTAGAAAGAGTTGTTCGTGAAAGAATGACAATACAAGACTTAGACATAATTACTCCACAAACATTAATAAATACAAAACCTATAACATCTGCTATTAAGGAGTTTTTTGGAAGTTCACAATTATCACAATTTATGGATCAAACAAACCCATTATCTGAATTAACTCATAAAAGAAGAATATCTGCATTAGGACCAGGGGGATTATCAAGAGAAAGAGCAGGTTTTGAAGTTAGAGATGTTCACTATACACACTATGGTAGACTATGCCCAATAGAATCACCAGAAGGACCAAATATAGGATTAATTTCGGCATTAACAAGTTATGCAATAATTAATGAATATGGATTTATTGAAACACCTTATAGAAAAATAGATAAACAAACACATAAAGTTACAGATGAAGTAAAATACATGACAGCAGACGAAGAAGATAACTATATTATTGCACAAGCTACAGAACCTATGGACAAAGATGGCAGATTTATTAATAAACGTATTAAAGTAAGATATTTGGATGAAGTAACAGACGTAGAGCCAGAAAAAGTAGACTATATGGATGTATCACCAAAGCAATTAGTGTCTATTGGTGCAGCAATGATTCCTTTCTTAGAGCATGACGATGCAAAACGTGCTTTAATGGGAGCCAACATGCAACGTCAAGCAGTACCTCTAATGATATCTGAATCTCCAATTGTTGGAACAGGTGTAGAATATAGAGCAGCTAATGATTCTGGAACAACAATTATTGCAAGAGAAACAGGAGTTGTACAAAACGTAACAGGTAATGAAATTATAGTAAAAACAAATAAAGGATTAGATACATATAAATTACTAAAATTCAAAAGAACAAATGGCGGAACTTGTATTAACCAAAGACCAATTGTAAAGGTTGGAGAAAAAGTAGTTAAAGGAGAAGTAATAGCAGACGGACCTTCAACACAAAATGGAGAAATGGCTCTTGGAAAAAATGTTCTAATTGCATTTACTACTTGGGAAGGTTATAACTACGAAGATGCAATATTGCTTAGCGAAAGACTAGTAAAAGAAGATGTATACACTTCTATTCATATTGAGGAATATGACTGTGAATGTCGTGATACAAAACTAGGACCAGAAGAAATAACTCGTGATATTCCAAACGTGGGAGAAGATAGCTTAAAAGACTTAAATGAGGATGGAATTATTAGAATTGGTGCAGAAGTAAGACCAGGAGATATTTTAGTTGGCAAAGTAACCCCAAAAGGAGAAACAGAGCTTACTTCAGAAGAAAGACTACTAAGAGCAATTTTTGGAGAAAAGGCAAGAGAAGTTAGAGATACATCATTAAGAGTACCTCATGGTGGTTCTGGTATCGTACATCGTATCAGAGTATTCA
>USIO01000046.1 GCA_900554815.1 uncultured Clostridium sp. | reverse complement strand
TTTATGGCTTGATAGCTCAGTTGGTAGAGCAAGGGACTGAAAATCCCTGTGTCAGTGGTTCGATTCCACTTCAAGCCACCAAATGTTTTTTACTAGAATTATATTTTAAATAATAATTTATAAATATTTACATGCGGTTGTGGCGGAACTGGCAGACGCGCTAGACTTAGGATCTAGTGGGAAACCGTGGGGGTTCAAGTCCTCTCAACCGCACCAATGACGTATAAAAAACAATCATCTTATTGATGATTGTTTTTTTTGGAATATTTGTTGTAAAAAATAATACATTATGATATAAATTATACAACAAATAGCTTTAAAATAAGGAGAAAATTGTATAGATTTTTATTTTTAATAAAGTTCATTAATGAATAATTGATAGATTTCAATAATATTTTTCTAATATAAAATTAAATTTTACAAAAAAATTATTTGAAATATAAAATGGAAAGGAAAAACATGCTAGAAAATATTAATTACCCACCAGATTTAAAAAATAAAACTTATAAAGAAAAAATAAAATTAGCAGAAGAAATAAGGCAATTAATTATTCAAACAGTTTCAAAAACTGGAGGACATTTAGCATCTAACTTAGGAATAGTTGAATTAACAATAGCTCTTTGCTCTGTTTTTAATTTTCCAAAAGACAAAGTTGTATGGGATGTAGGACATCAAACTTATGTCTATAAAATTTTAACTGGAAGAAAAGAAAAAATGAATACATTAAGACAACGAGGCGGAATAGCAGGTTTCCCTAAAACATCGGAGTCTGAATACGACTGTTTTAATACAGGACATAGTAGTACCTCTATATCAACTGCTTTAGGACTAGCAAGAGCAAGAGATTTAAAACAAAATAATAATAATATAATTGCTGTAATTGGAGATGGAGCTCTTACAGGAGGAATGGCTTTAGAAGCCCTAAATGATGCAGGATGTAGCAAAACAAAACTCATTGTAATTTTAAATGATAATGAAATGAGCATATCAAAAAATGTGGGAGGAATAACAACACTTTTAAGCAAACTACGTACAAAAAGATTTTATACAAAAACTAATATTAAAGTAAAAAGGTTTCTAAATAAAATACCAATCTTTGGTAAACCAACAGTAAATACTGTACAAAAAATAAAAAGAGGACTAAAACAATTTTTTATTCCTAAAATGTTTTTTGAAGACATAGGATTTACATACTTAGGACCAGTGGACGGGCATGATATTGAAAAACTAGAAAGCATTTTAAAAACAAGCCAAAATATTGATAATCCGGTATTAATTCATGTAATTACCAAAAAAGGGAAAGGCTATTTACCAGCAGAACAAAATCCAGAAAAATTTCATAGTACATCATGCTTCAATATTGACACAGGAGAAAAATTAAACCGAGAAATAAAAGACTATTCTGCTATTTTTGGAGAAAAATTGGTCAAGTTAGCAGAAAAAGATAACAAAATAATTGCTATTACAGCAGCAATGAAAGAGGGAACTGGTCTAAATGCATTTTCTAAAAAGTTTCCAGAAAGATTTTTCGATGTTGGAATTGCAGAACAACATGCATTAGGCTTTGCTGCAGGACTGGCAAAAGCTGGATTTAAACCAGTCGTACCAATCTATTCGTCATTTTTACAAAGGGGATATGACCAACTAATACATGATATGTGCTTATCTAAATTACATGTAGTAATAGGTGTTGATAGAGCTGGAGCCGTTGGAAATGACGGAGAAACACATCAAGGAATTTTTGACTTATCTTTTTTAAATACTATCCCCAATTTAATAATTATGGCTCCAAGTGACTTTGAAGAATTAGAAATAATGCTAGAATATGCCATAGATATGGATTTACCTATAGCAATTAGATATCCAAGGGGAACGCAAGAAGAAAATATATTACAACATAAAAAAAATATAGAACTAGGTAGTGCAGAAGTGCTAGTAAAAGGAACAGATATTACTATAATAGCTATTGGAAAAATGGTAAAAAGAGCGGTAAAAGTAGCTAACATGCTAAAAGAAAAACATATTAGTGCAGAAGTAATTAATGCCAGATTTTTAAAACCAATTGATAAGAAAACAATAATAGACTCTGCTCGTAAAACAAATAAAGTAGTTACAATAGAAGATAATATTATAATTGGAGGATTAGGAGATACGGTATGGAATGCATTATATGAAAAAAACATTTTATGTTCTATGCTAAAACTAGGATATCCTGATAAATTTATTCGGACATGCTACAGTAGTGCAAATAGAAACAGACTATGGATTAGATGCCAACTCAATAGAAAAGAAAATTATTAAGAAATGGGGATTAAATAATGAATAAAACTAAAAGAAAAATTTTTGAAACTTCTATGAAACTATTTGCAGAAAAAGGATATGATGCTACAAGCATAGAAGAAATAACATCTGTAGTTGGAGTAGCAAAAGGTACTTTATACTATCATTTTTCTAGTAAGGAAGAAATTTTTAATTTCCTAATTGATGAAGGAATGAAACTACTAAAAAATAGCATTGAAATAAAAACAGCTAAATTAGATAATAGTATAGACAAATTAAAGGCAGTTATATTAATTCAAATAAAAGTTATTATGAAATATGAAAATATTATTACCATTTTATTAAGTCAAATTTGGGGAACAGAACCAAGGAATATTATGTGCAGAAAATACGTTTTTGAATATATTAAAACCATAGAAGAAATTATTAAAGATGGAATTGGAAAAGGTGAAATTATTCAAGGAGATTCATCAGCTTTAGCTTCTTATATTTTTGGCATAACTTGTTCGAACCTTATATACAAACTAAGAGCAAAAGAGGAAATTGAAACAAAAAAAATGTATAAAGAGTTTGAAAAAGCAATTATCTATGGACTACAAAATTAGCTTTAAAATTTTTGTAAAAACAACTTGACTTTGGTAATAAAATTGTAATAAAATTGTAACGAAATAGATATATAAAATTAAATAAATCCTATTGTAGTTTTTTGTAAAAGATTGTATAATAAATATTGTAATTAAAAGAAAATACGTAGGACAAAGGAGGGTAGTTTACATGTCATTATTTAGAAAGTCAGGCATAGTAAACGTAAGAATGGTAATTACGGAAGAAAAAATTTTATCAAATATTGATAAAGTGCAAAGGATGATAAATCCAAACAATAAAAAACAAATTATAGAGTTACAAGAGGATACTTATTTTAAAGATTTAATTGAATCAATAAAAACATATTTAATAGAATATCCAAAGAAAAAAAATTTTCCTAAAAGTGTATATAAAGCAGCTTATGGACTAGTAGAGTATGCAACAAATCAATTTGAGGAAAACACAAAACAAATAGAAAATTTAATTAGACAACGTGAAACAAATATTGCACAGGCTAGTGAATTAAAAGAACTACTTGCAATGGTAGAAAATAAAGAAGACGGATGGAAAGATAAAGTAAAAGAGGCAAATAGTAAATTTTCAGATGATATTATAGAGAGCTTATCTATTATAGGAAGAAACCGCACAAAAACTTCGCAAAATTATGAAGACTCATTAAAACTAATAAATGCTAGAATTAGTAATTTGGAAACAAATTTACATATTGAAATTGATATGGAAAGAATAGAAGATCGTTCTAAGGCATTGAGTTATATAGGAATTGAAGTAGCAGATGCATTAAAAGGAATACCAGCACCGTTAGATGAAATAGAAGAAACAACTAAAACAGATCAAAACGTTACAGTAGAAGAACAGCAATATATAGATGAAACAAGATTTGAGGTAAAACCTAGCTTATGGCAGAGAATTAAAAACAGTAAAATTGCAAAAGCAATCTGTTATGTACTTAAAATTAAAATTACATTACAATTACCAGATGCTTTACCAGAAGGAAGAGGAGAACAACATTAATAAGAGTTTTAGGAGTTGCATATATGCAACTCCTAAAACGAAAAAAAATTAAATAACTATTGACAGATTAAAAA
>USIO01000045.1 GCA_900554815.1 uncultured Clostridium sp. | reverse complement strand
TTAAGCCCCCGTTATCTAACAAGGGGGGCACAAAAAACAAAAGACACTATACACTAACAGGCGGAAAACGCTGTATTTACAAGGCAAAACCGCATTTTATAAGATGTGATATAAAAAGTATCTATTTCACAAAAGAAAAACAATAAATTTAAACATTATAATATTTTATTTTTTGTGGTAATGATATGCAAACTTTTTAGGAGGGAAGATATGGATTGTAAAATGACTGATATTATTGCTATTATTTCAAGTATCATTGCTATTGGTTATTCAATTTATTCCATAATTACTAAAAGTTATATTCGTCAATACAACCTTGAAAAATTTGAACATTTTTCTTTAAATCAGAAGAAAGTTTGTATTGTTTTCAATTTTATTATGACACTTATAATTGGGATAAGTGGGGTGTATATATTGCTATTATACTTATTCTAATGGGATTGAAAGCATTTATGTAGCAAATAGCAAAATTTTATAAGTGAAACGAGGTACTCTATGGAAAAAAAGGAACTTATCAAACTATATTTACAAAATGTGGATAAAATGTTTGGATATGCCAACATGAACGCATATATTGATGAGCGATTAAAGAAGTATACGAAATACTGTCAAAGTAAAAAGCCAGAAGAACAGATTATTATATGGCTGAAATTATTGCATGAAAATTTCGGAAAAAAGATTGTTTATTTAGGAAGTTACTTAGCATTACAAGAAAAGGATATGAGCTATTTAAATAATGCGTTCAATTCGGCAGTAACATGGGGACAACTCACAATAACAAACAGCGGTTGCGACCATTCCATTCACGCTTGGAATATTTTACCACATATATTCTGTGCAAACCGCTTTCGTGACATTGAAAAAATATTTCCAAAAGAAAACGGACTTAGTAAGAATGCAGATTTATGAGTGGTTATAAGAAGTATCTGCCAAAAAGAAAACACCGATAAAGCCTGTAAAATAGGGATATATCGGTGTTATAAGAACTTATGAAAAGATAATTAGAAATTTATTTTATGTTTTAATGGACAAAACAATTGTCAAGGATGGATGGCTATATAGAAATGGATTTTTAAGGAAGAACTGTAAAATAAGATTAACGGATATTACCCAGATGAAAAGAAAAAAGAATTTATTTGGAGAAGCTCTTATTTTATATAAAAATCAGAAAAAAATCGCTAAAATTTCTGCCCGAAATAGAAATGTGGACTGGCTGCAAGTAAAGATTGCAGAAATAAAAAAGGATAAGAAGAAATTAGAACGTAAAAAATGAAAAATGTGAATCATATAGGGAGATTGAGTTTATGGATAATGTCATTAGATTAAGTAAATTTGTAAAAAATTTAGGAATAGTAACAACAGTTCTTTTTTTAATAATCGTACTGGTAACATTTGTTACAGGAAATATGGGGGTTGCGATATGTTTTATGCCTTTTGTATTTTTAGGTATTGCTTTAATTTTGGCATACAAGAAACAAATAATTGTAGTAAATGAAGATGAAATTGTATTTAGCTATCTGGTTAAGAAAACTCAGCATATAAAATATAATGATATTCGTTGTATTTTAATGATTCCATTAAATGGTAGAACAGATGTCATATTAATTGATAAGATGTACAATAGACTTGTTACTCTGGAGCAAGTGTATGTAAATTATGATATTTTATATGATACACTTATAAAACATGAAATAGATCTTGTGGATTTTGGTGAGTTAGTTGAACAGAACAAAGATGTATCAAAGTATGTACCTGCTTTAAACTGGATAGAAAAGAATTTCTATAAATCTATATGTAATGAGAATACAACTATCAAAAATATGTCAAAAACAATAGAAAAAGAAAAGCGTAAAAAAACAAAGCAATTTTTAAAAGCTTTAGGTTGGATTCTAATAATTGCTGATGCGGTAGCATTTTTTATTGGTGGCAAAACAATGTTAGTTATATTTATAATGGTTTTGATGATTACATATGCAGTGTATATAAAATATTATCCATATATATTTATAGAAGTCACCACAAAAAAAGGACAAGAACTGGCGTATCAATTACCATTTATGGGTGCAGCAATAGCAATGCTTTTATCCCTGAATACGAGTAAACTCTTTAATTATGAATTTGGAAACTATATGAAGATTACGGCAATTATTACTGCTTTACTTGCACTGCCATTTATTATTAAATCTTTAAAAACAGATGTACCACAGAAATTTGGACGTAAACTTTCAGTTGTATTTGCTGCTTTTATAATCGCATTTACAATTAGCTTCCCAATAAATTTTTTATTTACATTTGATGGGGCAACTCATGAAATTGCAATTGTAACAGACAAAAAGATTAGCAGTGGTAAAACTAGAGATAGAGAGTTATATGTAAGTTGTAATGGTAAAAGAGAAATATATACTGTTTCAAACAGTGAATATGAAAATACATCAATAGGCGATAGTAAAAGAATTTGTAGAAGAAAAAGTGCATTAGGATTGGAATATAGTACGATACATGATTAATATTTATTTAAAGATAAGGAAGGAATATATAAGATGAAAATATTGTTAGCAGTAGTTGGAGGATTATTATTACTGATATTCCCTTTTATAGTTATGAAAAAAGCAAAAGTAACAAAAGAAGAAAATACTGATGAAGCAAGGAAAAAATTTAATGTGTTTCTCATTTGTATGATACCTGTTCCTCTAATAGGCTTCATATTTCTTTTAATAGGGCTTAGAAGTTTTTTATAAAATTAAATAAAGGAGAAAAATGTTAAAAAACAATGATATATCAATACCAGAAGCCTGCTATGCAGATTTATGTAAGGTGGGTTTTTTTGAAAGAAAACAGGTTAAATTAACAATTATATGGAATGAAAAAATAAGCAGAAATAAACAAATACTTACACTTAAGAAGTTATATCCTGAATTAAATAAAGTGTCTACAGTTGAAAGCTATAAAATTACAAAAAAACGAAGAAATGGCAATTTGCAGAGATGGGATGGGGATTTGCTGTTGACTTTTCGCATAAAGCAGAAAAAGCGGGGATAAAAATATTGTTAGAAGAATAACTAAAAATCTTGCTAATGTATAAGTTAAGTAAAAAATAGAATGAAAAATAATCATATAGCAGAGGAGATTGGGTAATATGAAGGAACAAAAGAAATCTTCTTGGGGAGCGGTTCTGGTGTCATTTTTAAAGGAATTTCTATTAAACTCATTCGAAGCCCCAGGTCATCTTTATTATGATGAAAATTTAACTAATGAAGGAAAAAGAAAGAAAAATTATATTTGGAGGGTGCTTCTACTGGTGACTGCGGTAGGAGTAGCTTTGCTTCCTGTTATAGCTTGGAACATGTTTGTTCCAGATGTGCTATGGGCAAAAATAGTTACCGTTGTAGTGTGTGAAGGCTATGTTGTTTTTATAGTAAGTATGGAGATTATCCAAATAAAGGATGAGCTAAAGGAAGATATGTTAAAAATAGGGGGATATAAAATTACTCCCAAAGGAAGTATTTCCCTATTTAAAGAAATTGATTTTAAGATTGCTCAAACAGAGTATTCTTATACAATATTGATTTCCAAGAAACCTTTAAAATGGCTTTATAAGAAGTTTTATGTTACAATCTATGGAAGACATGGAAAAGTAAAAAAGATTGAATTGGTTCGAGCAGACAAAAAGTATTCTACGAAATATGAGACAATGAATGGTACAGTCTTAGAAAAGTTGCAAGAAGAAAATAATAGGTTTTTAAGGAAATGCTTAGGTACTCCCAGTAAAAAGAGTATGACAGGCGTCGAATATTATTATGAGTGGGGACAAATACAATCCTTCTATGATGATCGTTCTTGTCAAACAGGAATTGTAATTATGTTTTAAAATAAGGAATATTGTATCTCTTGCTTCCGTATGCAGAAAGATTACATCGGTACAGAGAAATGTGGTAGTGATACACCAAAGAACACAGGCGAAACCTTATATCTCGGTTCCACAAGTAGCGAATCTTTCAAAAGAGAGAGATGGGTAAAACTTCGCTGTTTATATAATAGTAGGGGACGATGTTTTATCCCCTGCTATTATACGTTTTTTAGCATGTTTTCACCAATATTGCTTGGTACCT
>USIO01000044.1 GCA_900554815.1 uncultured Clostridium sp. | reverse complement strand
AAGTACTACTATGTTAAAGTAAAAAGGCAGTTGCTGGAAATGCAAACTTCTATTTAGCAAGTCATTTAATAAATTAACTGTCTTACTTGTTTTTTAGCTATTTTTATGGCATAATATATGTATTATGAAAGAAAAATATTTAGAAAAATTAGAATATAATAAAATAAAAGAAATTTTAGTTGGGTTTGCTACTACTTATATTGGCAAAGATTTAGTCATGCAATTATTTCCTTCTAGCAATTTTAAAGAAGCTCAGACTTTATTAGATGAAACAACAGAATGTTTTAAGTTACTTTATAGAAAAAGCACACTTCCTATGCTAGAAATACCTAATATATCTTTTCATCTAAAATCTTTGTCTAGTGGTTCTATACTATCTAGCAGTCAATTGTTAGATTTAGCTAGTATTTTAAAACTTTCAAGAAATCTAAAGGAATATTTTGTAAAGGATGATGTTGATACATCCTTTTGCAAAATTATTTCTTCTTATTTTACTGAGTTGTATTCCAATCCTTCCGTAGAAAACACAATATTTTCTTCTATTATTGACGAAAATACTTTTGGTGACAATGCATCTTTTAATTTAGCCACTATTAGAAGAAATATTAGAAAAAGTGAAAACAATATTCGTGCAAAATTAAACTCATTTTTAAATTCTAAATATATTGGAGAGCCAATTATAACAATTAGGTCTGGACGTTTTGTTATTCCTGTAAAATCAGAATATCGTTCTGAAATAAAAGGATTTATTCATGATATTTCTGCTAGTGGTTCTACAGTTTTTATTGAGCCCATATCTGTTTTTGAATTAAACAATGAATTAAATTCATTAAAATTGGAAGAAACAAATGAAATTGAAAAAATACTTCAAAAACTTACAAGTTTATTTTATAATTTAGTTAATGAATTAGAAAACAATATAATACTTATTGGAAAAATTGATTTTGCTTTTGCAAAAGCAAAATATGCTAAATCTATTCGGTGCAACAGAGCCAATTTTATGTAATGAAAAATCTATTAACCTTATTCAGGCAAGGCATCCTTTAATAAATCCTAATGATGTTGTACCTATTGATATTAATATTGGTAAAAATTTTTCTACTCTTGTAATTACAGGTCCTAACACTGGTGGTAAAACTGTTACTTTAAAAACTACTGGTCTTTTATGCTCTATGGCATGTAGCGGGTTATATATTCCCTCTTCCGAAAAAAGTAGCATTTATGTTTTTGATTCTATTTTTGCAGATATCGGGGATGATCAGAGTATTCAAGAATCCTTAAGTACATTTTCTTCCCATATGTGTAATATTATAGAAATTATTAATTGTGCTACTAAGAACAGTTTAATTCTTTTAGATGAATTAGGTTCTGGTACAGATCCTATTGAAGGCGCAAGTCTTGCAATGAGTATTTTGGAGTATTTTCATAAAAAAGAGTCTTTAACTATTTCTACTACACATTACCAAGAAATTAAAAATTATGCACTTGTTACAAGTGGTTTTGAAAATGCAAGTTCAGAATTTGATGTTGAAAATTTAAAACCCACTTATAAATTATTAATTGGTGTTCCTGGAAAAAGTAATGCTTTTGCTATTTGTAAAAAATTAGGATTGGACATATGTATATTAAATAGAGCAAAAAGTTTTATAAATTCAGACACTATTCATATAGAAGAATTATTAAAGGCAATATGTGATGATAAACATATAATAGAAAACGAAAAACAAAAAATATTAGAAAATTCTGCTACCGTAGAAGAATTAAGAGAAGCTTTGGAAAAAGAAAATCTTAATTTAAAAGAAACTTCTCAAGCAATTTTAAATAAGGCAAAATTAGAAGCAAGAGATATTTTATTGTCAGCTAAACAAGAAGCAGATAATATAATAAAAAAGTTAGACTCTTTTTCTTCTTCCAAAGAAGCTAATTTATTAAGAAATAGTTTAAATGAAAAAATAAAAGATATTAATATTATGGAACAGCCCGTCCATAATGAAAAAAAATTAGCTATAGAAAATATAAAAGTAGGAAATGCAGTGTTTATTCCTAGTCTTAATTGTAATGGCAAAATACTTTCTCTCCCTAATAAATCTAAAAAAATTGAAGTTCAAGTTGGAAATAGCAAAATATATTTTTCTATAGAAAATTTAATGGAACCAGCAAAAATCACTAAATCTAGCACTACCCCTGTTAGTAACCCTCATCACTATTTTAAGTCTTCTAATATATCTGCCGAAATTAATCTGCTTGGATATAATGTAGAAGACGCCATATCAGTAATTGATAAATATTTAGATGATTGTGTGTTGTCTAATTTACATTCTGTTAGAATTGTTCATGGGAAAGGAACAGGTGCTTTGCGTAAGCGGTATTCATAATTACTTAAAAACTAATCCTCATGTAAAGTCATTTCGTTTAGGAACTTTTGGTGAGGGCGAAATGGGAGTAACAATTGTTGAGTTAAATTAAAAACATAGTTTTTATAATGAAGTGGTAAAATGGAAGCAAACTTTTTGTGTCTACTTTCATTTTACCACTTCATTTTTATAACTATGTTTTTTGCAAAGTAATCTTAAATTCCCTATAATTTCTATATTTGAAAGTGTATATAATTAAAATAAATATATACATTATTTTTTAAAACGTTTACCGTTTATTTTAAATCTTCCTTTATTTGTACTAGCATATATATCTATATTATCTCCTTCCACAATTCCCAATATTTCATAAGTAATTTCTCCAATTGGTGTGTTAAACTTTCCCTCAAATACACATTTATTTCCTTCTGCCTTTCCTCCAGTAAAATGATTTTTTGCCCCCAAAGTTTCTATGTATCCTTCTAATGTACCATCTACCATTTTTAATTCTAAATTTCCTGTAATTTCTCCAATTGGCGTATCCAGTTTAAGATTATAGTTTCCTTCTATCATAGTCCACCTCCAATTTTATTATATGCAGAGAATTTTAATTAAGTTACTTTAATCTATGTACCTCTTATTTTGCTGCTTTAAAAAATTAAGCATTAGACTGTGCCGATACGCAATAACTCTTTTTTATAAAAAAATAGGAAATATAAAATGGTATCGTCATTTGAGAAATAATCATAATTAAACTATATAAAATTCCTCCATTAGTTAGGTTATAGATAAATTCTATTGGAGTTCCAGGAAAATTATTTGATATAAACATTAAATTTCCATTAAATAAATTATTAATTATTAAAGCTGCTATACTCATTATTCCAATTAGGCTAGCAAAATATATAACATCTTTTTTTTCTATTTCTACATATCTAGTTTTATTTACTAATATTCCTAAATATATCATAATTCCATGGAATAAAAAGCTATGTATACTTAAAATATGAAAAGCAGGATATATAGGTAATGAAGTAGATGGGTATATGATAAAGATTATACCACCAATTGCTGTACCAGTTGCTAAAGATACATCCCCTATCTTCTTCAAAATTCCTTTTCCAAATGAACTCAATACTCCTGCATATAATAATATACTGCAATAATATAGTGGCATATATGTATTAACTGCATAAATTGAATTTTGTCTTATATTATAACTTATTCTCATTACTTCAAATATAATCATTACTATTGTAATTTTTTTTATAATTTTATGTACTTCTTCTTTATTTTGGTTGTAAGTAAATTTCAAAGCTATCAAAATACAAGCTAAAGTTATTGCAATTAATATAAAATGGCCTGTTGTAAATATTCCACATGGTTTATATTCTCCTATGTTTGAAAACAATAATTTCATCTTCTTTCTAAAATTAAATATTTGCATTTTATAAAATATTAATTTAAATATTGTTATAGAATATTCCACTCTTAAGTTTTTAGATTACAAGTACAATACCTTTACTATTTTTTTGTAATAGTAAAAGTAAAAAGCACTATTATGCTTTTTATTAATAGTGTTTTTACTTTTTTATATACTAAATAATTCTACTCATAGCATTTTTACCACCAAATATACATGGTGAATTACATTTCCATCCAGGAAATGTACATCGAGCTCCTTTAGAATATGGTAGTAAATAGTTATAAAGTTCAGGTCTTTCTTTTGTTGCTTCTAAATACTTTATCAAAGTTTTTTTTGTTTGTTCCATAATTTCTAGTTGAGCAGAACCACATAATCGTTCAGTACATTTTAATACAAAATTTTCTATAGTACCCCTTTCATTTACTTGTACAAGCATTCCCTGAGGGAAATATTTTTTCAAAGATGAAATATCTTTAAGCCATTCTTTTTCTAAAGTAGTGTCTATAATAATTGGTGGAATATAATATTGTTCCTTTGTAAGTAATGTCGTTTCATAAGATAGTGTTCTATGTCTTTGCGCTTGTGCAAGTTGTGCAAAACTAGCTAAATATGTAGTGCAATAGTTTTCTCCAAATTCTTCATTTCTACTTTTTCTTTGGGCAAACAAAGAAAAACTAAGGTTTTTCTTTCTTGAATCTAATCCTCTAACTTCTAAGTCAGGCATTGCTTGTAAAAATTCTTTAAAAGTCTCTTTTAATTTTAATGAAAATTCATTATTATCATTTTTTTCAATGTAGTCTTTAGCCCAATTTATAATATAATTTAATTGTCCAAAGTTTGTAGTATATTCCATTATTGTGGCTGGTGTAAATACACTAATAAGATATCTAGCATTTTCTTGAGCAAGTTTTTGAACCCTTTTTTCTTCAAATTCGGGGTATTTTAAGATTATTTGTGTTTTAAATATATCTATCCATTTTTCATATAGTTCTTTTTCTTCTTTAGAAGGTTCCATATGAGTATACCTTGCAGATTTTTCGGATGTATTATATATTTTTTCATTGTTTAAAACCATAGCAAGTATTTTAGGAATTCCTTCAAAGCATAAGTTATATGTTGGGTGGCCAAATACACTATGATGACCAGATTTAATGTTACCATTAACTCTTTTATTTGTTTTTTCTTGTGGCTCTTGAAATAAAGTTTCAAGAGTATCTGGTAGGTAGCATATGCCTGCTGATTTTCCAGAAAAATTTATTGCTTCTTCTTTTGGCATCACATACCCTATTTTTGTTGATGCAATTACTCTGATTTTCATTTTTTTGCCTCCCTCGTCTTTTTTAGTACATTTATTTTAAGGTAATTTTTATAATGATGATTGTATCATATCAATATTTCTTTTTCAAGTTTTATTTGTTTGCCTACTATTTCTTTATGAACAAAGGTGAACAAAGGGACGGCAGGCTGTCTGAGAATAAGATACTTTAATGAATTTTTAAAACTTGAGTTTTTTTC
>USIO01000043.1 GCA_900554815.1 uncultured Clostridium sp. | reverse complement strand
CAGTAAACATGTTATTAAATGTATTAGAAGGAGGAACCATACCAGAACAAAAAGAGAAAGTAAATGCACCAGTGGTAAAAGAAGGAATGATAGCAGTATATTACGATAATGGATGGAAAAAAGCAGATACCAATAAAGATAATTGGTATAATTATAATGAAAGTAAAAGAGAATGGGCAAATGTAGTAACAGTAAAAGAAAATGGAACAAAAACAAGAAACTACTACCAAACTTCAGCAGAAGGAGAACCTATAGCAGAAGAAGATATATTAGCAATGTTTGTATGGATACCAAGATATGCTTATAAAATAACGAATGGATACCATATAGCAGCAAATGGAACAGGAGAAATAGACATTAAATTTTTAAATGGAGCAGGAGACACTTACGAAGGAGGAACAGCAGTAAGACAAGTAAATACAAATGCTCTAACCAATGGAAACAAATATGTAGTACACCCAGCATTTACAGCAAGTAACATAGGAGAAGAAATAACAGGAATGTGGGTAGGAAAATTTGAAAGTAGTAATGCAAGTAGCCCATATAACAACGAAGGAGCAGAAACAAACGAAAATTATAAAAAAGGATTAGGAGATGGAACAACCCAAGATGTAACAATACGCCCAAATGTAACAAGTTGGAGATGGACAGATGCACCAACCATGTATGATGTATGTCAAGCAATGAACGATGCAGGAAATATCCATGGATTAACCAGCCAAACAGACACAATGATGATGAAAAATAGTCAATGGGGAGCAGTAGCATATTTAGCCCAAAGCAAATATGGAAATAAACAAGTAACAGATGGAGAAAGTGGAATATGGAATAACCCATATAATGAAGGATATATATACGAGAATGCAAGTAATAGTGCAGGATATGGAATGGAAAATTACACTACTATATTAACTGGAATGGCGGGAGAAACAAGAGACATAGGAACAAATTACTATTCCAAAGTACAAGAAGGAAGTAAAGTAGACAATGGAGATAGTATAACAATAAAATACAATAACGTAAATTTAGTAGCCAATGGAGGAGGACCAAATGGAACATTAGGAGAAGAATTTACAAGAACATATTATAGATATAATACGGAAAATGGAGTAAAAGCAAGTACAACAAGAAATATATATGGAATATACGATATGGCAGGAGGAAGCTGGGAATACATGGCAAGCTTTTTAACAAATGGAACAACAGCTTATGTTACAGAAATGAAAACAAAACCAGAAAAATACATTGACCAATACGAAGGAACTGGAGTAACAAGTAGTGCAGCAGATAGACAAGCAAACTACGAAGCAAATAAAGACGTGTATGGAGACGCAGTATACGAAACAAGCGAAAAAGGAGACGAAAGCCAGTCCAGCTGGAACCAGGACTACTCTCACTTTCCTTACTTGGCTTCTCCGTTCTTCTTTCGTGGAGGCGTTTACAACCACTCTTCCGGTGCAGGAGTGTTCTCTTTCGGCGACGCTTGGGGTGGCAGCTACGACATCTGTGGCTTCCGCGTAGTCGCACTTTAAAATATCCTCAAAACATTATGCAAACCATAAAAACTAGTTAAAGATACAAAAAGGTACAACCTTAAGTCTTTGACTAGTTTTTTTGAGGTATCAAGGCAGGGACTTAACATTAATATTTCCTCCCGCAAATAAAGTACTACTATGTTGGAACTAAAATGATAGCTGTTGCAAATGTAGTAATATATCTAGATTTGGAATCTAAAACTATAAACCTTGACTATAATGTAAAAAAATGATAATTTATATAAAGGCTTTGAAATAAATGCAAAAAAATTGCTTTTTTAAAAGGTGAAAAAATGAAAATTTTAGAATATAAAAATCAATATAAACAAAAGACAATGAATTTACTAATAAAATGTGGCATTGCGGAACATGAACTTAAAGATTGCGAAAAATGGTTTAAGACTTTTGAAAATGAATGTAGTATTAAAAACAATGAAAGCTGCTATGTAGCAATTGATGACAAGGATAATGTAGTAGGAACAATTAGTTTAAGAAAAATAGATAACATATCTGGTCATGTAAAAAATTTTTACGTTAACTCAAAAAATGATGAACCAAAAATATTGCAAGAATTATTAAAGACTCTTATTGAATATGCAAAAAAAGTGGGATATAAAAGATTAGAATTACATTCTTATGAAGAGTCTAATAAAATATTAAATTTTTGCAAAAGCAATAATTTTTTACTAGAAAAGGTAGAAAATAATAAATATACATATTATAAAATATTATCAGAAGAAAAAATAACGATTATAGTAGCAATATACAATATAGAAAAATATTTAAATAACTGCATAAAAAGCATAATTAATCAAAGCTATAAAAACCTACAAATTTTATTAATAGATGATGGTTCAAAAGATACTTCTGGAAAAATATGTGATAAATATGCAAAACTAGATGAAAGAATAGAAGTTATTCATAAAAGAAATGGAGGATTATCTGATGCAAGAAATACAGGAATAACATTGGCAAATGGTAAGTACATAAGCTTTATAGACGGAGATGACTACATTTATCCAACATTTTACATGAATTTATATAATTTAATATTAAAATATAGTGCAGACATATCAGAATGTGACTTTTTAAGAGTAAATGAGGACTACATAGAAAATATAGAAGACTTAATATTAAAAGAAAATAACAAATTAAAAATAGAAAATAAGATAATTGATAATAAAAAAGCATTACATGAACTTTTTGGAACAAGATCACACCCTTATATAAAAAAAGTTGTTGTATGGAATAAACTATTTAGCTACAATGTACTAAAAAATATACAATTTCCAATTGGAAAACTGCATGAAGATGAATATACAACATATAAAATTTTAAATAACAGCCAAAAGATTATAACAACAAACAAAATATTACATGGATATATACAAACAAAAAATAGCATCATGAGAAGGCAAATAAAACAAAAAAGAATTGATGATAATTTAGATGCATATATACAATCGTCAGAATTTTTTAAAGAAAAAAATGAAACAGAAATAGAAATGAAATGTAGAAGAAGATATTTAGAAAATTGTATTGAATTATCTGGAAAAGTTTTATTATCAGATAATGAAGAAAAAGAAAAACAGCTTGAAGAAATAAAAAATAAATTTATTTTTAATTACAATAAATATATAAAAGATATTATATTTTATAATATAGAAGAAAGAGAAACTAGAATTGTAAAAATAATTATAGAAGCATATGAGAATATTGAAAAAACCAACAAAAATATAGGAGAATATTGGACTAAATTGGAGGGATTAATTAATGAATAATAAAAAAAATGTATGTTTAATAGTACCAAACGTTTTTCCAGTTCCCGCAGTTAACGGAGGAGCATGTGAAACACTTGTAGAAACCATAATAAAAATGAACGAAATATTTAATAAAGTAAATATTACATGTGTATCCATATATGATGAAAAAGCATATAAAAAAAGTAAAGAATATCAAAATACTAAGTTTATATATATAAAAAATAATGATAACACAGACAATATAGATTTGACATTTGAAACAGAAGATAAAAAATTATATTCTTATATGGACGCTATATATGAAAACATAAAAGATGAAGACTTAGACTATATTGCTATAGAAGGTGGAGACCAAAAAGCATATAAATATCTTCTAAAAAAATTTCCAAAGCAAAAATGCATAATGCACATACATGGAGCTACTATAGGAGATAATGAATTTGAACAAATTTATCAATACTATATTGCTGTAAGCAATTATATAGCAGATTATTTTTTATCAAGTGGTGTTATTGAAAAACAAAGAGTTAAAGTCCTATACAATGGAATTGAAACAGAAAAATTTAAAAGAAAATTATCAATAGAAGAAAAGCAAGAATTAAAACATAAATTTAATATAAAAGAAAATGAAAAAGTCATTATGTTTTGTGGAAGAACGGTAATTGGAAAAGGAATAAAAGAATTAATTTTAGCTTTTAAAATGATAAAAAATATAGATAATGCTAAATTGTTAATTGTAGGAAATTCCGCATTTGGCAAAAAAATACAAACAGAATTTGACAAAGAATTAATAAGAATATCACAAGATATAAAAGATAAAATTGTTTTTACATCATTTGTACCTAATGACGATTTATATAAAATACACAATATAGCAGATATTGCTGTTGTTCCAACAATTGCAGAAGAAGCTTTTGGAATGGTTGTTGTTGAAGCAATGGTATCTGGATTGCCTTTAATAGTTACTAGGTCTGGAGGAATACCAGAAATCGTAAGTAAAGAAAATGCAATTATATTAGAAAAGGATGAATTCTTAATTGAAAATATGGCAAAATCTCTAGACTTACTCATAACAGATAAAAATAAAAGAACAAATATGGGGATTAAAGGAAAAGAATTAGCTGAAAAATTTTCAGCACAAAATTTTTACAAAAATTTTGTAAAAATAATAGATGAGCTTTATAAAAACAATAACTTTATTTAAGCAGTATGAGTTAACAAAAATAAAACCAAAACTAGAACTTAGTAAAACTAATTTCTAGTTTTTTTTATGCCATTATTTTACAACCTATACCATTTTAATTTTTAGATGGCATATACATTATGAAAAAAGTTTAAAAAACTTTTGTGGCATATATAATAGATGAATTTTCAACTTGACTACTTTTTAGTACTATTTTAGAACTCATATAGTGGTAAATTAGTAATAAAAATTTTTTTACTTAATAAACTTGAAAGAGAAAATCTGAAAGGATAATTGATTTGGATAGAAAGACTAAAATTACAAAGCACCTATCAAATGAAGAAAAAATATATGAGATAAAGGTTGAAAATTTAAATGTAGAAATGATTTATGATAAAAGCAATAAAAAAATTGATGAGTGCTTGTTAAATATTTTAGAACAAAAATACAAAATGGGATGATGTTCCCTAGGATACACAATACATTATAAAAAATGGAGGTAAAGTATTGGTTGGAAGAAAATCAAAATATTTTCCAGAAAATCCAAATTTGAATAAAACAAAAATATGGTCTGTTGCACTATATATAAGGCTATCACAAGAAGACGAAGATAACGGAATAGAAAAGACCGAAAGCAATAGCATTACAAGCCAAAAGGCGCTACTAAATGAATTTATTGAAGAACATAATGATTTGATTGTTTATGATAATTATGTAGATGATGGCTACACAGGAACAGACTTTGACAGACCAGGATTCCAAAGGCTATTAGAAGATATAAAAAAAGGAAATATTAATTGTGTTTTAGTTAAAGATTTATCTAGACTTGGAAGGAACTATATAGAAGTTGGAAATTATATAGAGCAAATATTCCCATTATTTAATATAAGATTTATTTCTATAAATGATAGTGTGGACAGTTTTAAAAATCCAAACAGCACAAATACAATATTAATTCCATTTAAAAACTTAATAAATGACGAATATGCAAAAGATACATCAATTAAAATAAGAACAGCACTAAATGGTAGAAAAAAGAAACGGAGAATTTGTAGGGGCATTTCCATCTTATGGATATATAAAAAGCCCAGAAAATAATCATAAATTAATCATAGACAAAGAATCAGCCGAAATAGTAAAAAATATTTTTGAATGGAAAGTAAACGAAGGCTTAGGAAATTTAAGCATATGCCATAGGCTAAATAATATGGGAGTTTTAAATCCAACAGGATATAAAAATAAAAAATTGAATCAGAACTATAATAATGCTAAAGTTATGAATAAAGATTATTCATGGTGCCCATCTACAGTTAGAAATATATTAAAAAATGATATTTACATAGGAAATATTACACAAGGTAAAAGAAGAGTAAAAAGCTATAAAATTCATAAAATAGAACAAGTATCAGAAGAAGAATGGGTTACAGTAGAAAACATGCATGAGCCCATTATAGATAAAGAATTATTTGAAAAAGCACAAAAATTAAGAAAAGTAGACACTAGAGTGCAAGACAGTGGAACTTTAAGTATGTGGGCTGGAATACTAAGGTGCAAAGATTGTGGTAGGGCAATGCATAAAAAATACTGCAAAAATAAAAGTGGTACGGTTTATGAATATTACATATGTGGTACATATAGAAAAAAATCAAATAAATTATGTACAAAACATACTTTAAAGGTTGAAGAATTAGAAAAGGCAGTACTAGAAACAATTAAATTACATATAGATTTACTGATTGATGCTGACAAATTACTAGAGCAAATTAATAAGTCAAACACTAAAAAATTAGAAAATGAGAATATAGAAAATATTAAACTGGCTAAAGAAAAAGAGATAGAAAAATTAAACAATTTAAAAATGGGGTTATATGAAGACTGGAAAAGTAAATATATAACAAAAGAAGAATATTTAAATTATAAACAAAAATATGAACAAAATATTGAAAAAATAAAAGAAATTATTATAAATTTAGACAAACAAAAAGGAAAAAAGGAAGAAATTATAAATAGAAACAGCCTATGGATACAAAATTTTAAAGAACACAAAAATATAACGAAACTAGATAGAAGCATTATAACAGAGTTAATTAATTACATAGAAGTTCATGAAAATAAAAAAATAACAATACATTTTAAATTTATGAATGAACTAGATAAAATACACTTCTAAATTGTAGC
>USIO01000042.1 GCA_900554815.1 uncultured Clostridium sp. | reverse complement strand
TTCCTCCCTGGTTAGATATTGTTAAATTTCTTAAGTCTGTTGTGCTATCTCCTTTATATGTTATGCCATCTTCTAATAAGAAATCTTCTTCGTATTTATATACTATGCTTCCACTATTGCTTGGTCTAAAGAAAACTACATTTCCTTTTACAGGTTTAGATAATATTTCTATATTTTCTATTGAAACTTGTTTTATCATTTCTTGTCCAGAGTAATTTTCATTTTTTTCAATTGTTAAATATAAATCATTACTCTGTACTACTTCTAACTGATTAGTTCCATCAGAAATCCCATCAGCAGTACTAATTACCATAATGTTTGTTAGTTTAAATGGTAAATTTGTTTCTCCTTCAATTTCATATTTTATCATTGTAATTTCAACAATAGCAATTAATATAACAAGAACAATTATTATTCCTGCTCTTATTAAAGTTTCTTTTTTGTTTTCATCCATTTTTTAGATCCTTTCTTTTTCTTAATATTCTAAAAAAATCTTGTAATATTTTTTTGCATTCTTCTTGTAATATATTAGTTTTAACATTAACTATATGATTAAATTTATAGTCTTTTGGAATATTTAAAACAGACCCACATGCTCCTGTTTTTTCATCCATTGTTCCTATATATAAATTTTTTATTCTAGCATTAATTATAGCTCCAATACACATAGTACATGGCTCTAGTGTTACATACATTGAGCAATCTTCTAATCTCCAAGCGTTTAATTTTTTGCTCGCTTTTTGAATAGCAATAATTTCTGCATGTTTTGTTGTGTCTTTTTTTCCTTCTTTTTTATTATATGATCTTGCAATAATTTTATTATTTTTTACAATAATTGCACCTACTGGTACCTCATTATTTTCAAAAGCCTTTTTTGCTTGTTTTAATGCTTGTTTCATATAATATTCATTATTTTGTTCCAATTTCATTCTCCTTGTATACTTTTATTGTATTTGTAATTGTACCAAATTTTTTTTGTTTTTTCAATTAATTTTATTAAGTCAATTAAAAAGTAAGTAATTATTTAATTTTTTTAATAATTACTTACTTTTATTTATAATTTCTTATCTATTTGTACTTGTTCCATATTCTTGTGATTCAATACGATTTGTATTTGTTGTAACAATATTGCTAGGAATAGTATTGTTACCTATATTATTTTCTACGGTTACTATTTTTTCTGGTATATCTATTTTATTTTCTTTATTAATATTATTTTCATTTTCGTTAACATATACTATTTTATAGCCAATATAGTTTTCTTTTATATAGTCTAAAAATTCTTGAACTTTTTCTTTACCAATGTAAAATCCTTTACCTGTGTCTAAAATATTTGTTAAAAGATAGCCTTTATCTGTTAATGATATACTAATGTTTTTATATCCAAATATAGGAATATCTACACTTATTCCTATATTTTGACATATTTTTTCAGATGTGTACTTTGCTATATCTGTATCACTATATATATTTTCTAAGCTTAAGTCATTAAATAACTTCTGCCATATTATGTTATTATCTACATTATAAAATTCTATGTTAATATTTTCTTGCTTATTTATATCCCAATAATTATAATATATTGTACCAAAATATGTAATTTCTTTTAAGTTTAAATCTTTCATGAATTCTCCTAATGTTTTAGGTCTATAATAAGAATTCACATATACATAGTAATTACTGTCTTCTTCAAATTTTACCGCAACAGCACATTTATCTGCTATATTTTTTATAGAATATATTTCTCCTTTTTTATGATATGTTGTTTTTGAATAAGTATCATACCCTTTTAAAGTATAATTTCCTACTTTTTCTAATATTTTTTCTTTTGAAATTTGAGTTGTTCTACTTGAATATTTATTATTTTTATATTCTAATTCATTAAATTGTTGGCTAATAGACATTTCTTCCCATTTTGGTATAATTGCAATTCCATCTTCCGTACTGTTTGAATTATTAATTTGCACTTTTTTTATTATCCAGTCGTTTTGATTGGTAAATAATTTACTTCCAAAAGTTCCTATTATAGCAACAATAATGATACAAGCTGGAGCTAAAATGTATTTTAGCATTGAATTTTTTATAGTAATTTTTATTTTATTAAATATATTTGTTTTATTTTGTTCTAATAAATATTTATCATCAATATCTCCTATTGCTCTTAGTAAATCTTTATTATTCATAAAAATCACCTTCTTTTAAATAATTTTTTAATTTATTTCTAAGTCTTAGTAATATTATTTTAACATTGTTCTCGCTTAATTTGTTTATTACAGAAATATCTTTTATAGAATATAAATACCAATATCTTTCTATAAATATCTTCCTTTTATTATATTCTAATTCTGATAAGAAAAGATTTAATATGTTAACTAATTCATTATAGTTTGTTTCATCTTCAATAGGATTACTTGAGCAAACACATTCATTTAGTTCTTCTAGTGCGATTTCTAAAGTATAATCTCTTTTTTTTGCTTTTTTGCTTTCATATTTATTAATAGATAAATTTCTAGTTATTCTTCCTACGTATAGTTTTAATATATTTGGTTTCTTAGGAGGAACACTATTCCATGTTTTTAAATATGTATCATTTACACATTCATTTGCTTCTTCATTATCTTTTAATATATTAAATGATATCGTTTTACAATATCTTCCGTATTTTTTCTCTGTTTCATTTATTGCTTTTTCTTCTCTTTTCCAATATAAATTAATTATTTCTTCATCTTTCATATTTTTCCCCTTTCTATTAATATAGACAGATATTTTTTAGATCAGTTACATATTTAATTATTGTATATGAAAAAATATTACTTTTTCAAGAGATACTTCTTATAAAATTAATTATTACATATTTAAAAATTAAAGTGGATTTTCCTTATGTACTCAAAATGCTTTGCATAGTAATAATCTAATTAAACTTAACGTTGTTATATAATAAAAATGTAATATTTCGTAATATTTTTTCTAAAATATTTTTAATTTATATACTAAAAAAACAGCTTACAAACTTTTAAATTGTAAGCTGTTTTTTTATTGGTGTCCCCGAGTGGAATCGAACCACCGCAAGACCGGTCTTAGGAGGACCGCGCTCTATCCAGCTGAGCTACGAGGACATTTTTAAAATTTATTATATAAAACTTAATAGTTAAAGTTTATTATACAATAAATTTTAATTTATATAGTAAATAATTTTTTATTTATTTAATTTATTTACTAATTCTTCTACATCTATTCCATGCATTTGGCATGCTTCTTCTAAAGTTTCTTCTTGTGATGCTGGGCATCCTATGCAATGCATACCAGCTTCTAGTAATATTTCCGCTTTTTCTGGTGTTTTTTCTAAAATTTCTCCTATTTTTGTATCTTTATTAAACATATTGGTCTCCTCCTATAATAATTATTATAAACAACAAAAATATTTTAACACAATTTTAAAAAAAAGTATAGACAAAGATTAAAATTTATTGTAATATGGTATAAATTGGAAGTGAGGTGATTGTTTTAGAAATTTTAATTCATATTTTTTTTATTTCTTTTTTATTTAATGTTTTCATTATTTTTTATTCTATTTATACTTTTTTCGAAATTAAAATTTTTCATAATTTACAAGGTTCAAAATTAAAAATTAAAAATTCTAATTTTTAAGGAGGTATTTTTTGAAGATACTTTTATTTCGTTTTGTTTTTATTATTTTTTGTTTAATTATTTCTTACTTATTATTTATTATTTTTCTTTATCCTATTTTTACTGCTTCTGAATTAATTATTCCATATGGTATACATCCTTTTGATATTTGTTCAAAACATCCTGTTTTTTGGTATTATTTTAAAATAATTTATATTATTACTTATTTTTTATCTACATTTATTATTTCTAATGTTATTTATTCCATGTTTTTTAAAAATTTATCTTTCGTTAAAAAAAATCATAATGCTTTACCAAAAACAGATGAATTAAATTTATCAATTGGTAAAAATTTGGAAAATTCTAGTTTAATTTTTTTACCTAGTAAAAGTTTATACCAAAATATTCTTATTACTGGAACAATTGGTAGTGGAAAAACGAGTTCTGCTATGTACCCCTTTACAGAGCAATTATTAAAATATAATTCTCTTTCTTATTCTCAAAAATTAGGAATGTTAATTTTAGATGTAAAAGGTAACTTTTATAAGCAAGTTTTATTATATGCTAAAAAGTATTTTCGCCAAGAAGATATTATATTAATAGAAGTTGGTGGAAAGTATACTTATAATCCATTAGATAAACCTAATTTAAAGTCTTCTGTTTTAGCAGATAGATTAAAAACTGTTTTAACATTATTTTCAACAAATAACTCAGATTCTTATTGGCTTGATAAAGTTGCTCAAGTATTAACAGAATGTATTAAACTTTGTAGGCTTTATAATAACGG
Source organism: uncultured Clostridium sp. (assembly GCA_900554815.1). Taxonomy (GTDB): domain Bacteria; phylum Bacillota; class Clostridia; order TANB77; family CAG-508; genus UMGS1754. Next base: position 2,310 of record USIO01000042.1, on the reverse strand, counting down.
ATATGTTACTTTTACTGAATTGCATAAACTAATTTCTTTTCCACAATATTATTTAGAGAAAGTAGAATATTTACGAATGTTATTCCAAAAATCAATTTTTACAAAGCAACAATGTTTTGATTTACTTTCCGCTTTGGATTTTTTCGAAACAGAATTTAAAAATTTGGATTCTCGTGTTTTATCTATTATTCAATCTGAAATAACTAGGATTACTTCTGTTTTTACTTCAGATTATGAAATTCAAAATACATTTTGCCCTTCTAAAGAAAATATTTCTTTCCATGGATTTAAAGAAGTATTAATGGAAGGAAAAATTGTTATTTTAAATATGGATATTTCTCAATACAAAACTTTAGCTAAAATTTTGGCAACTTATTTAAAATTAGATTTTCAAACAGAAGTATTATTACAATTATCTTCTTCATCATGTCCAAGGCCAAGTGTTTTTATATGCGATGAATTTCATGAATTTATTACTTCTACTGATTCAGATTTTTTTGCACAAAGTAGAGAAGCTAAATGTATAAATATTGTAGCAACTCAAAGTTATAGTTCTTTATTAAATACATTAAAAGATAATACTGTTTTACAAGTTATTTTACAAAATTTAGTAAATAAACTATGGTTTAGAACTGATGATATTTTTACAATAGAAAATATTCAAAAGCAATTAGGAAAAGAAGAAAAAAAATTTTTATCTAAATCTATTACTGAAAGTGCAAAAGAAACAAATTATAATTATATTACCAGAACTCTTAATTCTAAAAACTCGAATATTTCTGAAAGTATTAATACATATACTCATTTAGATTATATTTTTGATTCTAATTTTTTTACTTCCTCATTAGAAACTTTTCAATGTTTAGCATTTTTATCTGATGGAAATAAAATTTTAAAACCTTGTAAATTGTCATTAACCCCTTATTTCAAATTGCAATAGTCTAATATTTTTGTATTAATTTATTATACAAAGATTATTAAATTACATTTATTTTTACAAAAGATATTAAAGAAAGGATTGTATTTTTATGAAAATTTTTCAAAATAAAAAAATTTTTTATTTTATTTTTATATTATGTTTTAGTCTTATATTACTTTTTAGTTTTTATTCCGAATGCTTTGCAGCTGATCCAAAATTAATTTCGAAAATAAAAAAGGCTTTTGAGTCTATTAGTGATTGGATGGTAAAAATAGCAACTCCTGCAGCAGCTGTTGCTGTTGGTACTGGTTTATTAATGAAAAAATTTAGTTTTGGTGATGAAGAAAAAATTCGTGTTGGAAAAAAATTAATACGTGCTTCTTTATTTTCTTATGCTTTTATTTTAGCAACAGATTTAGTTTTATCTGCTATTAAAAGTCTAGTTGAATAGATTAAAGGAGGTTTTTTTGGAAACAATTAATGTTACAGAAATTATTTTAGAAACTATTAATTCTCTTTTTTCTAATTTATTTTCTTCTATTGATAATAGCCTTTATCCTATTTTAGATGATTTAACTTTTATTGATACTACTATTTTAAATGAAAATTATTTAGAAAATATTTTGGGAAGTTCTGCTCAAGATGGCATTTTATTATTATGTAATAGTTTATTAATTGGTTTTATTTTATATTATTCTATTTCCTCTTTTCTTTCTCATTTAACTCTTTCTTCTACACAACATCCTTTGCAATTCATTTTTAGGCTTATAATTTTTACAATTTTAATGAATTGTTCCTTTTTCTTTTGTGAACAACTTATTTCTATTAATTCATTAATTTCTTCTTCTATTAGAAATTTAGGAGAAACTCTTTTTAATAAAAATATTTGTTTTTCTGGATTAATTGAAGAATTGAATTCTACTATTTCTATTGGAAAAGAATCATTAAATATTTTTTCTATAGATGGATTAATAAAAGGATTTATTTCTTTTGGATTATTTAATTTAATTTTTTCTTATTCTTTACGCTATATTTTATTAAAAGTATTTATTTTATTATCTCCTTTTGCAATTATTACATTAATATTAGATAAATCTGCTTGGTTTTTTAGAAGCTGGTTTCGTAGTTTCTTGTCCTTATTATTTTTACAAGATTTTGTATCGATTATATTATTAGTTACTTTTTCTATTGACTATTCTAATGATACCTTATCTAAATTATTATATGTTGGCTCAATTTATACTTTAATAAAAGCAAATTCTTTTGTACAGCAATTGGTAGGAGGAATTACTGCAAATATTCAAAATGGGTTACATGGATTTAAGTCTATTTTTATGAAAGACTAACTATTAATTGTCAATAGTTTTTCAAAAAAAATTAAAAATATTTTT
>USIO01000041.1 GCA_900554815.1 uncultured Clostridium sp. | reverse complement strand
GGTAGAAGAGACGAAGGAAGTATACCAGGAAACTATATTCCATTATCAAACATAACCGATGAACCAGATACAGACGTAGCTACAATAACAGTAACAGACCCAACAGGATTACAAGGACCACAAATTTACTATATTTTATCAATTACGATAGGAGCAATATTAATATTAGGAATTGTATTAATTAAAAAAGTTATAAAAAAATAATAAAAAAGCAACTAAATGTTTAAAATTTAAGCATTTGGTTGCTTTTTTATTAAGCACTTTAAATAAAAAATAAAACTTAAAAATAAAATGAATGTAAATGTAAAATATTTAATAAACCTGTTGAAAACTTTACATAAAAAGTGTATAATATAAATATATGTAAAATATGCATATAGTCCGTAAAAATGTAACAAAAATGTAATAAAATTATATAAATATAGTATCCGTATAAGAAAATTTAACAAATTAAAACAATAAGAAAAGCAAAATATTGACTAATATTAAATAAAATGTAAAAATATAATAGAATTTATATAATAAGGGAATATTATGCCCTTATGTAGATATGTAACAAGGAGGCAAAAAAATGCAAAAAAATTTAGAAAAAATGGTAACAGGAAGAAGTGTAATTGCTAATAAAATAATTGCAATCATGTTAATAATAACATTAACTTTTGCAAACGTTATTTTATTAGGTGTAGTAGTAGGAAGAGGAGTTGTTAGTTATGCAGCAGAAAATTTAGAAGGACAAAACAATAATACCCAACATCAAAATGTAAAATTTGATGCATACTTTATGAACGAAGGAGTTAAAACACATAGCTTAACAATAGACAGTCAAGAAAGTACCAAACTATACTTTGCATTAAACATAAAAGAAAAAGGCTATTTAAAAAATGGAAGCATAGAACTAAAAAATCCAAATTATTATATAACAGAAAAACTAGAAGCCTCTGAAATTATGCAAAAAATAGAAAATAATATTATACAATTAAAGCAAATTAACTATGGTACAGAAGCCATAGTAGATTTGCCAATTGCGTTAGAAATAGAAGATGAATTTCTACTAGAAAAAATAAACCAAGAAAGTAGTTTAATCTTAAAAGGAACTTATGTAACAGAAAATGGAGAAGAAATACAAATAGAAAAAGAAATAAAATTAAACGTAATCTGGACAAGCCAAAATAAAATTAACTTAACAAATCAAATTAGTAAATATAAAGAATATAAAGAAGCACAAAAAGTTTTAGTACAAGAACAAATAAAACTAACAAAAGAGAGCAAAGGGTTACCAATAGCAACAACCAAAATAGAAATACAAGTACCAGAATACAAAAATACAGTACCAGAAAAAATAATAGTACAAGCTAACAATCTAGGACTAACTACAGGAGAAGAGTATGAAGCAATTACATTTAGTAAAGAAAACTGGAATTATAATAAAAGCACACAAAAACTAGAAATTGAAGTAGAAAACAAAGAAACAGAAGGAAAAATATGGGCAGGGCTAGGAGAAGACGAATACACAATTACTTATATATATGGAAAAGAAGCAATTGAAAATAAACAAGCAAGCAATAAAATAGAAAGCAAAATAACAGCAACAATAACAACCTATAATGGAAAAGAAAAGCAAGAAAATAAAATAGAAAGTAAAGAAGAAAAAGAATTAGAAGAAGAAACAGGAGAAATTATAACAGGAAGAACAAAAGTAGAAGAAAGTAGTATATCAAAAGGAAAATTATATGCTAACACCAATTCAAACAATAGAGAATACGAAACAATCTATCACATAAAACAAATGGTAGAAATTCCATATATAGAAGAAACAGAAAGTATAATAATACAAGGAAAAACAGAACAATTTATAGACCAAGAAGGAGCAAAGGCAAGTACAAAAATAGGAGGAATAAATTACACAGCCTATACAAAAACAACAGTAGATTCAACTAGTTTAGAAAAAACACTAGGACAAGATGGATACATTACTGTAAAAAATAGTGCTGGAGAAGAAATAGGAAAAATTAGTAAAGAAAACAACGAAATAATATACACACAAAAGCAAGACCAAATTACATTAGAAACAAGTAAACCAGTAGAAGAAGGAAACTTGATTATTAATCATGAAAAAATAATAAAAGCAGATTTACCATATTTAAAAAATCAGCTACTAACATATAAACAATTAGAAACAGGAATGCAAATAGGAAAAAGCGAAGCAACAGCAACAGTAGAACTAAAAGAAACCGAAACAAAAGTAGACATGACAATAAACAAAGAAGTAATAAACCAAGAAGAAAATATAGAAATAAAACTAGAATTAAACAATAGCCAAGAAAGTACAGACTTATATAAGAACCCAAAATTCAACATAGAATTACCAGAATACATAGCAGAAGTAGAAATAGAAAAAACAGATATCCTATTTGAAGAAGAACTAAAAATAAAAAAAGCAGAAGTAATAAAAAATGAAGATGGAAAACAAGAAATACAAGTAGAATTAGCAGGAACACAAACAAGATTTAATACAATACCAAACACAAATGGTACAACAATTATAATACAAGCCAACCTAACAGTAAGTAAAACAGGAGAAGGAAAAGCAAAGCTACAAGTAATAAACGAAAATGCAGTAAATTATAGTAAAGAAGGAAAACAAGAAGCAGTACTAAATGGATATGTAACTACTTATTTAGATATTACAATACCAAATGAGGGTACATCACAAAATAATCCAACTGCAGGAACAGAACCAGAAGGAACAAACAATAATAATACTGAACAACCAAATGATTCAAATAATGAAGAAATAGAACAATATCTAAAAATGGAAATAGTATCAAATGAAGATTTAGAATTAACACAAGAGGGAGATACATTTTTATATAGAATTTTATTAACAAATACAACTCCTGAAGATTTAGAAAGTATACTAGATTGGACACAAGAAGATATTAATAGACTAAATGAAATTGACGAAGAAATAGCAAAATTAGAATTAATAGATCCTTTTACAGAAGATGAATTAATTCAGATACAAAATTTAGAAAATGAAAAAATAGAAATAGAGTTAAAATACTCTAAAGAAGAACAACTAGAACTTTTGGAACTTATGTTGATTGAACAAAAAGAATCTCAAAAACTAGAATTAGAATATTTTAGGTTAGAACAAATAGAAGAAAGTGAATTAACAGAAGAACAAAAAAATAGAATGACACAAATAGAAGAAATAATGGAAAGTGGTAAGTCAGGTATACTAACAGAAGAGCAACAACAAAGATTAGAAGAATTAGAAAAAAAATTACAGGATGGAACAATTACAAATAGTATAGATGCATCTATTAAAAATATACAGTTAAAACTAAACCTACCTAAAGAACTAGAATATAAACAGACAGTAGTATCTAATGAATTAGAAGGGGTAAATATAACATATGATGAAATAAATAGAGCAGTTATTATAACAATAGATAAATTAACAACACAGAATAGTAATGAATTAATTTTACAAATAGATACTGTTGCTCAAAATTTTGAAGAATATCAAAAAGAATTACAAGGCATTGTTAATTTATCTTATGAGCAATTTGGAAATACTTATAAAATTCAGGGAATAGGAAAAACAAACACAGGAAAAGCTGGAATTGAGGTAATAAAAACATCAGATGGAATAAAAGAAATTAATCAACTAGGAGACAAAATAACATTTAAAATGCAAATAAAAAATATTGGCGGTGTTGTAATACCTGTTGTTAACCTTAAAGCAAAAATACCAGAAGAACTAAAAGTAGAAAGCATAACATATGGTAATTTAGATAAAAATAATGAGACTATAGAAAATTACATAACTGGAAATGATATAGAGATTCCTATTGATACACCTCAAATAGGAGAAACTGTATATGCATATATCACAACAAGTGTACAGAATTTGAAAGATAATGTGGAAGAAGATTATATTACTAGAAATGTAGAAGCAACCTTACAATATAAAATCAATTCAGAAGATATAAACAATATAGAAGAGAAAATAAATTGGAAAGTAAAAATAGCAAAATATGCAGAAAATAACCCAGATAGCCCAGACAATCCAGGTAATTCAGACAATCCCAATAGACCAGGAACATATTCAATAAGTGGATATGCATGGGAAGACCAAAATAAAGATGGAACAAAAGCCGAAAGAGATATAGGAATACAAGGAATAAAAGCAATATTAGTAAATGTAAATACAATAAAAACAATAGGAACAATTTTAACAGACGAAAATGGATACTATAGGTTTAATAATGTAGAACCAGGAGAATACCAAATTATATTTGAATATAATAGCAAAGATTATGGATTAACAGAATACAAAAAAACAGAAGAGGAAGAAATTAATTCAAACGCAATAAAAGTAGAAGATGGAGTAGCAATAACAGACGTTATTAAAGTAGTTGATAAAAACATTTATTATATTAATATAGGTTTAGTAAACATTCCAGTATTCGATATGAGCTTAACAAAAAGAGTAAGTAAAATAACAGTACAAAATGCAGAAGGAACAAGAACATATAATTTTAATAATGAAGAGCTAGCAAAAGTAGAAATTAATGGCAAATACATTAATGGTTCAACAGTATTAGTAGAATATAAAATTAGAGTAACAAACGAAGGAGAATTAGCAGGTACAGTAGAAAAAATTGTAGATTATATGCCAAAAGAAATGACATTTATTTCAGACCTAAATAGTGCATGGGTACAAGAAAGCGACGGTAATTTATATAATACAGAATTAAGTAAAGTTGAAATAAACCCAGGAGAAACAAAAGAAGTTACACTAGTATTAAGAAAGAAAATGACAGAAGATAATACTGGAACAATAAACAATAGAGCAGAAATTGCAGAAGCAAGTAATTTAAGCAATACAGAAGATTACGATTCTATACCAGGAAATAAAGTACAAGGGGAAGACGATATATCAACAGCAGATGTTATTATAGGAATTAAAACAGGAGAAGTTATATTATATACTATAATAACAATAATTAGTTTAACAATATTAGGAATAGGTATTTATTACATTAACAAAAAGGTACTAGAAAGAAAGTAAAAGAGGTGAAAAACTTGAAAAGAAAATTTAATAAATTATTGATAGTTATATTAATGATTTTAACAATTTTGTTGAGTAGTAATATTGTAAATGCAACAGAAGAAACATTACAACAGGTAGAAACCATAGAAAGTTCCACAAATATGTTAAGGGCAAGTCCCGGAGCATGGAATTATATAGAAAATAAGTTATCAACAGGAACTATTAATACGCAAATTCAGTATGACTCAAGAGCAACTGCATTTTTTAATACACTTCAAAGTGGTGGACAAAATATTTCAAGGGAGGGTGTTCAAAGTTCACCAAATATTTATTGTGTAGATAAAGATGCTTATATGGTGGCTTCAGGAGCTCGCTATGGAAAAATTAATGGGGGTACTTTATCTAACACATCAGGACCAGAATATGCATATTTATATAGTTCAGGAGTATCTAATACTTCTACAGTAATTTATGATTGCCAAAAAAACAGAGTATATTGGGCTTTAAATGGACAATTATCGGAAAGTGATTTATATACAGCAAGTTCAAAACATTTATATAATGATTGTTTAGCTTTCAAAAAATATGCAAGTGAACCATATTCAAATCCAACTGTATATCAAACGGAGCCTAAATCTATTAATTACTTGGCAGGACCATATAAAATTGATTATACATATGGTGAAAATGGTGGCCGTTATATTGGAATAAAAGATATGGTGCTAAAAGATGAGGATGGAAATATAATACAACATTCAACTACAGAAACTGGAGGAGCAAGATGGTATATAGCCAATGCAGATGGAACTCCTTTAGATAATGGAACGTATGGAAATAGACCAAAACCAGACCAAGAATTTTATATTAAAGTAATAAAATTTTATAAAAGCAAGGCATATTTAACTTTTGTTACAGAAAAAATTGAGTGCGAAGCAGAATATGTAAAAGTAACAGGCAGTTATACATTTACTTGGAAAAGACATAGATGCAGTGACTGCCTAAATAAAACCTGTGGAAAAGCTATTGGTTCTGTCAAAACTCTTGCTTATTATTGTAATGGATATGCAACGAGCCGAAATCCGGCAAGATGTGGAAAAACATATAGACATAGGGGACATTATGTATATAATTATACTACAATATATTGTGATAGTTCTCATAAATGTGAAAGCTGTAGAAATGCTATATGTGGAAAAGTAATTTCTATAAATCAATCTCCAAAAGATCCAGACATAACATATGAACTAAGATGTGGTACTACAGCTGAAACTAAAACAGTACAATCACAACAATTGGATATTGTAAATAAACCAAAAATAACTCAAACAGAAATAAATTTAGAACTAGAAATTAAATTAGACTGTGTAGATTTATCTCTAAGAAAATTTGCAACAGGAATAACAGATGTTGATGATGTAATATATAATGCAGATGGAAGTGTAAAAGATGCGGAAACAAACCAACAACAAATAACAAATAGAATACCACAAGTAGATACAGGACCAATAAGAAAAGAAGAAGGAACAACAGCAATATATAACCACACAAAAGAACCACTAATGGTAAAAGCAGGAGATATAGTAGAATATACAATAAGAGTATATAATGAAGGAACAGCAAATGGATATGCAGAAGAAGTAACAGACTATTTACCAACAAACCTAGAATTTATTAG
>USIO01000040.1 GCA_900554815.1 uncultured Clostridium sp. | reverse complement strand
CTTTTTTCATTACTTAAGCAAAGGCGCAATACCACCACATTTGCCAGAATCCAACAAGCAAAATCTGGTTGTCATTGAAGCCTTTTTAGAGGCTGCAAAGAGATATGCACGAGGTGGGTATGATGTAATTGTTGATGGAATTGTAGGACCGTGGTTTTTAGACCCATGGATAAAAGCAGCACAGGAAAACTACGAAGTACATTATATTATTTTGAGAGCCACTAAAGAAGAAACAATGAAACGAGCAATTGAACGCTCAAAACTTAATAAAGAAACCAATATAAATTTAGTAGAAACTATGTGGAATCAATTTAATAATCTTGGCAAATACGAATCTAATGTTATAGACACAACAAATTCTTCTATTGAAGAAACGGTATTAAAAGTAAAAACAGAAATTAATAATAAAGCATATTTGATTAATTAACAAATTACAAGTTATGAGAGAAATAAAATACTGATTTATAAGGAAAAATCCCAAATGTTAAAAAGCATTGCTTGTAGCAACGGACAGTTCTTTATATAATTATTGTAGAAAGGAGCTGTTGTAAAATGTTAAAAGAAAATATTAAAACATTAAGAAAATCAAAAGGACTTTCACAAGAAGAATTGGCTATAAAATTAAATGTAGTTAGACAAACGATTTCAAAATGGGAACAAGGATTATCTGTTCCAGATGCAGAAATGCTAATCAAATTGGCAGAGGTTTTAGACACAACTGTAAGCACTTTACTAGGAGAAAAAGTTACTGAATCTAAAGTAGATGATTTAAAAGCAATTTCTGAAAAATTAGAAGTAATAAATTTACAACTATCACAAAGAAAAAATGAGAGAAGAAAAATAATTCATTGGTTGTTAATCTCATTATGTGTAATTATAGTTGGTATTTTTGTGGTTTTAATTTTATTAAATAGTCCATACTTAAATTGGGATTATAATGATCCAGAAAAAGCAGTTTTAGGAGTTGCTATACATTCTTTTGAGTGGATGTTTATTAGAATAGCACCAGTTATTTTTATTGGGTTACTTATTGGAATTTTCTTTACTAGAAAGAAAAACTAAAATATTCAATGAAAAAAGCTAGATTATAACCCATAATTTTACTATGTAAAATATATTTGATACTAATAATTCATAAATGTAAAATATATTTGGTAGAAAAAAATATAAGGAATATTATAATTATTGTGAAAGGAGGAAACTATGGATTTAGGTAAAAAAATAATGACAATGAGAAACGAAAAAAATCTTTCACAAGAACAATTAGCCGAAAAACTAAATGTAACAAGACAGACAATATCAAACTGGGAAAATGGTAAATTTTATCCAGATATAGATAGTTTAGTAAATTTAAGTAAATTCTTTAATGTATCATTAGATGTTTTGTTGAGTTATGATGACAAAGTTTTAGATTATTTAAAGGATAGTACAGATATTGTTAAAAGTAATAAGAATATTTTATATGCAGTTTTGTTAAATATCCTGTTGATAATAGCATTTATAATTGTAGGAATAATTTTTAATGAAAGTGCTTCCATAATAATTATTATTTTTACAGTATCCATTATTAGTTTTTCATTTTTATTTTACCAAATTATAAAAAAGATATAGGAGGATTTTATGAATTATATATTTATGGCTATATTTATAGCAATTTATTTAGTAGGTGCTGTTTCAATGGTTTATCAATTATACAAAATAACAATCATAGATGCAAAAGCAAGAGGTTTAAAACACCCTAAACTAATGGGATTACTTACGACAAGTGGACAAAGTTCTGAAGGTCTAATACTATATTTATTAAAAAGAAGAAAATATCCAATAAAAAATATAACAGATTCAGAAAAAGAAGAGATTTCTAAAAGAAAAAGAATAATATTAGTAGGTATTATATTTATGGTTATAGGTGCTATTGGTTTTGTTTATGTATTAATACCTAAGATTTAAAGAATAAAATTAAAATTTGTGAAATACATACATAATAAAAACAAGGATTTTTTGAATTTCCTTGTTTTTAATAATTTAATTAGTAGTAATTTTATTCATATACTTTAATTGTTCATTTGTGTACTTTTCAAGCAATTTTTCTTGGCGTAGAATTTTTTTATTGCTTGCATTATTTGAAATTAGTTTTTCTAAGATTGCACGATTCCTTAATGATAAATAAAAAATTTTAATATCCATAAGTCATCAGCTCCTTTTTTTATATTATATCAAAAAAATATATAAAAGTTTGTCGAAATCTGTCATTTAAACAATAAAGATAGCATTTTATTGCTATCTACTAAATACTTATTCAATTATAGGTTTAATTTCTGTATTGTAATCAATATCTAATACATTACATAAAGCAACAAGCTCAAAATCCTTTACAATACTAATACCCTTTTCCATTCTATATAATTCAACTCTATGTATATCAATACCATATAATTGAACTCTCCTGCATACTTCTTCTTTTGAAAACCCTTTTTTCTTTCTGTGTTCTTGCAAGAGGTTACCAATGATATTTGCTTTGTTATTAAACTTTTTCAAAAAATTTCCCTCACAATTTCTTTTTTATTGATTTTATTACAAATTTTGTGATAAACTGTAACAGAGCCTTACGGTTTAAGGATTATTTTATCCATTTTTCAAATAATTATGAGAGAAGTTAGAAAAAGAACTAAAAATAAATGAAAAATGTTTTATAAAAATAAAAAAGCTAACAATATACCCCCAAATATAATGTTAGCCATAAAATATTTATTTTGTACTTAATAAAACACTAATCATTTTGTTTATAACAGATTTATCCCTATCTGTTAATAGTTCGTATTTGTCAATAATATCAGGGGACTCAATAAGGTCTTTGAACAATTTTGTGGAAGAACATTTTGCAGTATTACATATATTTATTGCGTTATCTAAACTGATACCTGCTTTTCCAGTTTCGATTTGTGATAAAAATTGTGCATTGATATTTAATTGTTCTGCAAAATCTTCTTGTGTTAAATCTAGGTCTTTTCTGATATTTTTAATATTGCGACCTATAATTGTACTATTATCCAAGTTTGCCATTAGCTCACCCCAGTTAATAGTATAATAAAATTTTAGTTAAAAATGAAATAGACATTATCTCTAATTTAGTGGTAAAATTAGAGATAGTAACTATATGAATATGGATAATTTAACAAAAAAATCGAGGTAATAGATATAAAATAGCAAAAAAAATCGACTTTATAACTATATCTAAAAATTTTATTTGAATGGAGGTGAAGAAATGTACTATATGACTGTCGCATTAGCTTTTATTATTCTTATTATGATTTGCTTACTCATAGAGCAAAAAAGAAAATATGACATGGAAATAACTAAGAAAAATAGAGAGCTTTCATCTATTAGAGATGATTATACTTATTACAGAAATGAATATGAGAAAATGAAAGATGTCGTAGATATAAATTATGAAGTATCTAAGATAAACGACATTGAACCATTGGATAAAATAAAATATAACCCTATATATAAAGGAAAAAAAGCACTAATAGGCGACTATCTAACATATTCTTATGATATTACAAAAAAAGTTTTAGAGAGTCTTGGATTTGAGGTTACTGTTTCTCTTAGTAGTGCCGAAGTAGTAAAAAGAATAAAAAATAATGAAAAATATGACATAATATTTAGCAATAACATATACAGAGATGGAACAGGTCAAGAATGTTTAGCAAAATTAAAAGAAATTGAAGGCTTTTGCACACCTGTTGTTATACATACCGTTACAAAAAATGCTAAATATCATTTTGTAAATGAGGTAGGCTTTGATGACTATATTGAAAAACCAATAACACAAGCTAAGGTATTGCCTATACTAAAAAAACTATTACCATTGGGAGGAGAAAATGATACATAGAACATTTAAGATAATTTATGAAATAAACGGAGAAACATTTAATACAGGATGTTCTGACTATTCTTTGCATGAATATATTGATAAAATTTTAGAAGACGGATCAAAAGTTATATCTATTTTTGTAAAAGATACTAAATCAAAAAAGCCACTAGATACAAATAAGGTGGAAAAGAATAAATATTACAATTCAAGATATAATTACTATTATAAACAATACAAAAGTAATAAAATAGATAAACTTACATTTAATAGAATAAAAAAGGCACTAAAAAGGATAAGAAAAGAATGCTCTAACCTAAAAGAATTTTCTGATAGATTTATAGCATTTGAAAAAGAAGAATTAAAGAAAGGATAGAGTATATTGGAAATATTAGTAGAAGAAGATATTTTCAAAATTTTTGAAAATATAATAAATACAAATAACAAAAGAGAAATTTTAACTATGATAAAGTCAGACATACTTGATTTTTGTAGTGAAATTACACTATTAGAATTAGAATTTCTTTCTGAAAATATTTATGATTATTGTTGTTTGATGGTAAACCAAATAACAGAGAATAAGATAATGTGGTACATAACAAGAAAAAATGCAGAATATTATAATCGAGTATCGGAAAGAGATAGAGAAAAATTTTGTTTTAAGTTTGAGTTGAAACCAATTCAAAATCTTATAAAAAAATACAAAAAGATATTAAAAAAGCAAAAATAATTATATATCAGTAAATACCAAAAAATGTACCTTATATGAAACAATAAATATAATATTTGGATATATATATCATTAAATAATGTAAATCATAAATTTTCTTAAATGGGAATTTATGATTTTTTTTGCGTAAAAAAAGCAGACACATTGCTGCATCTGCTAAAAGATTTAGTAAATATATAAATATATGAATCCATTTATATATAAGCTATTTATACCACAAAACAGCCTAAAATTCAACAAATTTCTTCATCTTCTGTTATTTCATCATTAACTACATCTAAGTCTGGATAAGTACAATACAAAAATGGTATATCAGTAGTTATTTTCTCTACATCTTCCCTATCAGGAAAAGCTAAAATTAATCTATCAGCTTTAGGGAGGTATAGGGGAGAGTTAACTAATTTTATAATTCCATTTTTATTGCCTTCATCAGCCACAATGATATGATATAGTAAATTATCTTTTGTTAAAAATGTTATATAAATTGGAAAATTGCCTCTATGGAATGTTACAAATCTTCCTTTATATCTGCACAAAATATCTAATGCAACTAACATATTTTCATCTATTTTCTGTGTGTTATGAACAAATATATTACCTTTTTTACTAATTACATTACTTGATAATATGTTTTTAAAATTATTGTTATATTCGTCAAATAATCTTTGTAAGTGTTCTAATTTAGCAGAACCAAAATCCTGCAAAAAATTAATTATCTTTTCATCTTTTTCTTTTATTTTAATCACCTTCTTTTATTAAATTATTCGCATAAGATAACCATAAATTAACTTCCTATCCTCTTTTATTTCTGTGATTTTTATTAACACATTATCCTTAAAATGTGGATAACTATTAAAGCGAGGAGGTACTCTTGCAAGAACACTAACCTTTGAATTATCAAGTTGTACTATTATTCCACTATTTTTTTTTGGAAATGCTATTACTTTTCCTGTATATTCTCCACTTTCAGTAATATATTTTCTTATGTTTCTAAAAGGATTTTCAAGAAAATCTTTTGCGGATAATACAAATATTCCTTTGCTAATATCAATTGCTTTAATTCTAACTTTTAAATTCTCACCTACAGAATAATAATCTTTACAATTCACAATATATGTATGTTGTAAATTTTCAGCTTTTATAATCACTTCTTTTCCATATAAATCTACAATAATATGTTTAACGCCAACAGCTATGATTCTTACTTTTATAGTATCATTTATTTTTAATTTAGGTAATTCTATTTGAGATCTTAATTCCATAGCATCTTTTCTACTTGCTATTGCTATATTACTTGTTCTATCATATTCTATAACTATGAAATCTATTGTTGCACCAAGCATACCTCTAATTAGTGATTTATTTACTTTTGATATTCCTAAATGGGTACTTGGAATTAATACTTTTATATCTCCATACCAAACTATTGCACAAGTTATATTTTCTCCTTTTAACTTATAATATTCATCTTCTATACCAATAATTTTACCAGTTAAAATTCTTTTTTCTTCTTTACTTCTTAATATTTCTTTTAATGTTAGGTCCTCCAATTTTTCACCTCCAATTAAAAAAGCACCTACCTTTTGGTAAATGCCATATCTTAATTCTCTGTAATTATAACATTAGGATTCATTACTAATATGCTATCACAGTCCCAACCATATAATAATTCATATAATCGCTCATCTTCACTTATTAAAACCTCTATTGCGTCATATTGTTTTGATAATTTTTCAAAATCTAGTGTTACAAATAGTTTGTTTACTATATGATTTTCTTCATTTTGTGGTAATTTGTCAAGAAGTTTTATATTGTTAATAACAAGTATTTTTGCACCATTTGACAAAGAAAATTGGATTTTTTTTGTTAAATCTTTGGATTTTAAATCAATTTCGGTACACCATTCTTTCCAACCAAAATCAGCATTTTTCCTACTACCCCAAAAGCCACCAAAAGGCTTTGTTGCTTCTGATCTATTTGATATTGGAATGAATTTATTAATATCAAAATTGTCATCCCCATAATGAATATATTGCATATTTGTTCCTCCGATTATTTTTTTAGCTTTATATCATTTGAATTTATAACATAATTTTTTGTTATTTTTGATTTATATAAATTTTCTAATTCATTATATGATTTCTCTGTATTTTGTAATAAATCACTTGCAAAATCTTGTAATTCTTGTTGTAAATCTTCCTTTGTTAAATCCTTGGCCAATTTGTTTTTGAACATAAAATTTAGAGTGTCTTTACAAGCACTTATTGCAAAGTATATATCTTCATCACTTTTTACATTTTCTTTTTTCATTTTTTCTTTTATATTTTGCAAATCTTGATAATTATATGTTAATACCATATTATCACTTCCTATTTTTATCATAAGCTAAAATTGTAATTTATACAAAAAGTTTATTAAATATGTCCTTTATAAATACATCATCATTCATTTTATTCTCTAAATAAATATTAAAGTTATCTTTATTTATGCCATTTTCATTTATATTGCTATAATTAGGATATAGTTCTTGAACTTTTTCTCTTTTAATTGTGTAACTATTTCCTGTAAAATTATAGGTTACATATTGTAAATTATCTATTAAAGAAAATAATGCAACAGAATTATATACCAATGCTCTTTCTACATACATTTCATCATTTATATACCAATCTGTAATATGATAATCTATCGTTAAACCTAAGTTATTTGAGTCTATTTCAAACACATATCCATATTCAGAAAGTGGCAAATTACTTATTAAGTTTCCAGTATTACTATTATCTCCAACATATTTGTTTTGATATTTTAAAATATTATCTATACCGCTTTTATTTCTATTAAATGGTGTAATTGGCATAGTATCAAAATTATATTCTTTTTTCTCATCAATAACATAATATTCGTTTGTTGTATCTGCATTAATTCTATATACATTATAGAACAAACTATAATAGGCAATTTCTTTTGTTTCTCTAAATGTTGTTTCTATTTTATAGTTATAAATTGGTGGTCTATTATTTGTTTTTACCCCAAAATAATCAGCTATATAGAATATTCCAAATATTCCTATAAATAAGACAACTCCAATAACTACTTTTTGTATTTTCTTAAACTTTTTTAACTCTCTTACTAATCCCATTACAAATATAATAATACCTATAATAGAATATATAGAACACCAACTACTTTCTTTGTCAAAAATAGTTAATGCTGAAATACTTATAATTGCACCTAGAATCATCAATATAATAGATATTTTTTTATGCTCATTTTCAACTTTTTTGTTCGAATAATCTATTGTATTTATTATATTTTTCTCCATATTTTCAACTATTTTTTGTTCTTCTATTTTTTCACCAGATAATAATTCATTTAATGTTATGCCTAATTCCTCACTTAATGGTTTTAATAAAGATAAATCAGGCATATACTTTCCAGTTTCCCATCTTGAAACAGTTTTATTTGTTACTCCTAATTTTTCGGCTAATTGTTCCTGCGTTAATCCTTTATTTTTGCGATTCAAAGCGATAAATTTTCCTATTTTATCTAAATCCATTTTTATCTCCTCCTCACAAAAATCATACTATTTTTATTATAAAATTAACACCCCACAAACAGCGAATTCTTTATTTTTTTAATAACTTGTCTGCTTTATACATTTTTTAACTATAAATACAAATTACTATTATTCAGTATGATTATATCATATTTTTAGAAATTATCAAAACTTCTTTTCCTCTTTTTTGTAGTTTTTTTAGGAATCTTCTTTGGCATGTTTTCTATGTTATTATTTTTAG
>USIO01000039.1 GCA_900554815.1 uncultured Clostridium sp. | reverse complement strand
TGTATAAAACAAAAAGTAAAAAAGGAATAACATTAGTATCATTAGTAATAACAATTTTATTCTCTTATGACGAAAAGTTCAAATTCAGTAATAGCAAAGTTTTCCTCCTACAAACAATTTAGTAAATTATAAAATTTTCACATATTTAAAAGATGAATTGTAAAAAATAATAATACAAGTTCATCTTTTTTTGATTTTATAATAATATTTAAAATTATAATGTAGAAATTGGAGGATTTGAAAATGGAAAATAAAGAATTAAGTAAAAATAAATATGGAATTGAATATACAAAGGTAGGAGATTTTTATTTACCCAATATTGCATTACCAAAACCAAGAAGAACAGGTAATATAGGAAAATATGGCAGATTAAGACTACAATATTTAGAAGAACACCACAAAGCAGAATGTATGTTAATGAGAATAAATAACGAATTAACAAGTCATTTATTAGATATTGAAGATGAATGTAGAACAAGAGTTGAGAGTTTAATAGAGCAAATGGCAAAAAAAGAAAATATTACAGAAGAACTAAAAGCCAATAATCAATTAGAATGGGTACAAAAAATGAACAATATTAAAAATAGAGCAGAAGAAATTGCATATAATGAAATAATTTATATATAAAAATTAAAGGTATCGAATTCGTGACTTTTAAAAATGTAAATATTTTTAAAATATAATGAAAAAAATGTAATTTGATGTTATAATAGAAACAAATTATTAATTGTGCAAGAGCCTATTGCACAATTTGAAAGAAGGTAAAAAATGGAAAATAATATAGATATAAGTGAATACAAACAAATTTTAGAAAGTGTAAAAAATGAAATTTTAAAATCACAATATAAAGCAATGCAAGTAGTAAATAAAGAATTAATATTTATGTATTGGCATATTGGAAAAATTATAGTAGATAACAGCAAATGGGGAAATAAATTTATTGATAATTTATCTATAGATTTAAAATTAGAGTTCCCAGAAGTTACAGGTTTTTCTGTAAGAAATCTAAAATATATGAAAAAAATAGCAGAAGAATATCCAGACTTTGAATTTGTGCAACAGGTTGTTGCACAAATTCCGTGGGGACATAATATAATTTTGATAGATAAAGTAAAAAATATAGAGGAAAGGAAATGGTATATAAAGCAAAGTATTATAAATGGTTGGTCTAGAAGTTTATTAACAATGCAAATAGAAAGCAAATTATATGAAAGACAAGTAATTGCCGAAAAAGTAACAAACTTTCCTACAACTTTGCCAGACATTCAAAGTGATTTAGCAATACAAACAATGAAAGATCCATATCTTTTTGATTTTATTTCACTAAAAGGAAAAGTAAAAGAAATAGAGATTGAAAAGGCAATGATAGCCAGAATAAAAGATGTTCTTATTGAATTGGGAAAAGGGTTTGCATTTGTAGGCGAACAATATAAAATAACTGTAAGTGAGAAGGACTATTTTATTGACTT
Source organism: uncultured Clostridium sp. (assembly GCA_900554815.1). GTDB lineage: Bacteria > Bacillota > Clostridia > TANB77 > CAG-508 > UMGS1754. The sequence continues at coordinate 7,785 of USIO01000039.1, read as the reverse complement.
ATTATTTTATCATTTAAAATTAAAATGTTATGTTGTTGTTGAATTAAAAGCAAGAGAATTTGAGCCTACAGATGCAGGACAACTTAATTTTTATTTATCAGCGATAGATGATTTGGTAAAAGATGAAACAGATAATGCAACTATAGGATTATTACTATGCAAAAATAAAGATAATTTTACAGCAGAATATGCATTAAGGAATATAAGTAGTCCGATTGGAGTTAGTGAGTATAAATTACTAGAAGATATACCAGAATATTTGCAATCACAATTACCAAAAGCCGAAGATATTGAATTGCATATTAAGGCAATAGAAGATATCGAAAAACTAGAAACACAAGAAGAAATAGACTAATATAAAAAAATAGGAGCTGAATTAAAATGCAGTTCCTATTTTAACTTTTCAAAATATTCATCAGTTAAGTCATTTACAGTTATTCCAAAACATTTAGCAAAAGCACATAATTCAAAGTCAACAATAGTTCTTTTGCCAACCTCAATATTATAAATAGCTTGTTTATGAATATCTACGCCTAATAACATTAATTGGTCAGATAACTTTTGATATGACATACTATTCTTTTCGCGATAATATCTTATTTTGTTACCGACAACATTTAAATTACCATTAATTTTTCTTGAATTATTCATACGAACTCCTTAAAATTTTCAATTAATATTGATTTTATAATAAAATTTTGCTAAAATATAAACACACGCATTTACAAATAAATAATATTAAATATTATTAGTAAAATTATTAGGAGATATGTATGAGAGTTAAGAAAAATAATGAAGAAAATATTGAAATGAAAAAATTATATAGATTAGTAAATAAACTTGTAAAAGAAAATAAAATTAAATTTGGCTTTTATAATAGTCAGAAATCATTAGATTTGTTACAGCTATGTTATAACAAAGTTAATGATACAATAGAAATAGAATTTAGAGATATAATGTCAGAATATATACAAGAATTACGAAGAATTAAAAACAAAGAATAAAGACAAATACTAAAAGTTGCTTTGAGTTTAGAAATAAATTCAAAGCGATTTTTTTATGGAAATTTTTTATCTACATTTTAAAGATATAAAACTATATAACTTGATAATTAAAAAGGCAATAAAACCAAAATAGAGCGAAATAAGAGAGGAGGGAGAGGTCGATTGTCAAATTTAAATTTAAAAGGAATTTGGATTCCAATAGAAATATTAATAGATGATAATTTATCAGATAAGGAAAAATTAATATATTCAATTATTTTATTTTTAAGTAAAGAAAATAATTATTGTTATTGCAATAATAGTAGTTTAAGTGAATTACTAAACATATCAACAACACAAGTTTCAAAATTAATAAATTCATTAAAGAAAAAGGACTGTATAGATATAATAATAAAATATAAGGAAAATAGTAAAGAGATAGAAAGTAGAAAATTAATACCAAAAAAAGAGATACCCTATTTAACAAAAGTTAAATACCCTCCCCAACAAAACTTCAATACCCCTATTGAAGAAAAGTTTAAAGAAAATAAATATAATAATAAAATAAATAATAAATATAATAGCGAGAATAATTTTGATAAAAGAAATAAAGCTAACTTTGAACAGCGAGATTATACTGGCATTGACCTTACTTCACTCTATGTAAATGCAGATGTACTTGTATAGATAATAGCATTTGCATAGATAAGAACAGCAACTAAAGTAGAAGATACTACTATGGAGGCTGTTCTTTTTATTTTAAGTTGCGAGTAAGCAACTTAAAATAAAACCTAAAAAATGCTTTAGCAATTTTTTAGGCAAACGGGTGTAGGGTGTCCCTACCACACAAAACACTTTTTTGCAATAGCATAAAAAAGTGTTGTAGTGTGTTACAACACAATTTAAGAAAGAACAAAAATAGAAAAATATATTCGTGTTATTAGCACGAGCAAGGAGGTAATATATGAGTTATGCGATAATTAGAAATATAAAATATAAAAGAGATAATTTAAAAGGAATATTTAGACATAATGAACGAAGAAACAAAAATTATTCAAATGATAACATTGATAAAGAAAAATCATATTTGAATTATTCATTAAAAAATCCAAAATATAGTTATGAAAAAGAATTTGATAGAATAAGGGAAAAATATAATTTAAAAGGTCAAATAAAAACAGTAAGTAATATTGCTTGTGAATATATAATAACATCTGATAAAGAATTTTTTGAAAGAATAGGAGAAAATGAAACAAAAAGATATTTTGAAACAGCATATAAATTTGTTAGTGAATACAAAAATTTAGGAGAGCAATACATTATATCTGCAAAGGTGCATATGGACGAACAAAGTCCACATTTGCACCTTGTTTTTTTGCCTGTTGTTCATACACAAGATAAAAAAGGCAATAACATAGATAAACTTGCTTGTAGTGAATTTTGGAAAGCAAAAGATAGTTATAGGCAATTACAAAATGCTTTTTATGATTATATGGTATCACATAATTTTGAACTAGAAAGAGGTTTACCAAAAGAAGAAACAGGAAGAGAACATTTGGATTTAAAAGAATATAAGGAAATAACTAATTTTGAAAAGACAAAAGCAACATTAAAGAATATAAAACTGGAATTGCCAGATGTACCAGAGATAGCAGATATAAGTAAATTTTCAATAAAGAGAGATGAAAAGATTTTAGAAGAAATTATAAAGCCAAAAGATGAATTAATACAAGGTTTATATCAAGATAATTTAAGATTACATCAAGAATTGTCAAGACAAGCAAAAGTTATTGATGAAGCTGAAAAATACCAAAAAGAAAGAGATGATATAATTGAAGATAATAAAGCATTAAACAATAAAGTAAAAGATTTAGAAAGAGAATATAAAAATAAAGTAAATAATCTTGACTTTGATTATAACAATAGAAAAGATAAATTAGAAAAAGAATTTAAGACCAAAGAATTTGATATTGAGTATAAATATAAACACAAAATTAAAACATTAGAAAAAGAAAATAACCATTTACACAAAATTGTAGATAAATTATACGATACAGTAGAAAAATTTATAAAATGGATTTGTCATAAACTTGGTATAGGAGAATCAAAAGAATTGGTTAAAAATTTTGAAGAAGATACAAATACTTTAATTGATCCAGAAAAACAACTAAAAAAAGAAGAAAGAGAAAAAGAGTGGGATTTAGAAATGTAAAAAAAGAACCCTCTTGCGAGGGAGAAAAAATTTTCTTTTTTGGTAGTTTTATCAATCGTCTTTTAATTGCACAGAGACAATGACAACGTTAATAAGCCAAATAATAAGCAGAAAAATTGAACTTGTACAAGACTTATTCATTGATGTCTCAATTGGCATTTTTAATGCGAGAACTACAACAAGTGAAAAAGAACTGATTAACCGAATCACTTTGCTATACATTTTTTCCTTTCCAACAAAGCAAAAAACAAGATAAACGGTACATAAAATTAATACCAATACTGTGAGAAGTGCATAAATGTCTAATTGAACTACCATAATTAATCCTCCTTAAAATCGTGTATTGTTGTTTTTTTATATATGTTAAACCAAAAAGTCAGAGGATAAGCCCCTCACTAATTAGTGAAAATAGGGAAAAGACACAGGATATTACCTATATCACTTTATATTATACTACAAATTAACATAAATTACAAGTGCTATATTCTCAAAGATTTATAAAGTAAAAATCTATAATAATTATTTATTTTTCAAAATCCATTCATAAACCTCATTTTCAGTAAGAATACCTTTTTTCATTTGGTTTATTTTTTCTTTAGCCTGTTTTTTCCAATTTTCAAAGTCTTTAGCAAGTTTCTTGTTATCTTTATTTTTTTTAACTTGCATAAATTTTTGTTGATATGTTCTTCTATATTCTCCCATAGCCTTATTTTGTTTTAATCTTTCTGTATAAGATTGAAAAGCACCTAGATCTCTACAAGTTTTTGATTTCTCTTTTGGATAATCACAATAAATTTCATCTACTTTTGAGGTTGGAATAAAGTACATTCCACAGTTTTGACATTTTTTAATTGGATAGTTAGGTGTTTTTGAAAGTTCTTCAAGTATAGCATAGCAAATACTTGATAAATCGTTACTTTTATGTGTATCACTCATCGAAAGTAGTACATTCTCTGAATGTAATGACTCTAGTATATCATATTCGCTATTATTTAAAAATTCATCATATTTTCTAGAATAACTATCTCTCATAATTAAGTCATTTTTATAATAAGAATATAATTTGCCCTTCCTTTTTATTAAATAAACAGCAAATCGTTCAGAATATGTATATTTTTCTAAATTACTGTCATTATTCAAATTATATATGTATGTAACGGCATTTATTAGTTCTTCTTGCAAGTCTATTAGTTTTTCTTGTAGCTCTTCAAATATCTTATTTGTTGCCTTTAAATAGTTTTCGTTACTACCATAATTATTAAGTAATTCAAATTTATAATTATTATCTAAATCTCTTAATATTTCAAAGCCATAAGCAAAGAAGAAAGATTTGTAAGCCATTTCATAATTTGATAAATCAGCATTTAAAAATCTTAATAATAATAGTCCAAATTTCTCATAAAAAGGAAAGTAAATACTAGCAGGGTGTTTTAAGCCATTATCTGTTTTCTCATTTTCTTTATAATAAACATCTCTTAATTTATTTTCGGTATCTAAATAATAATCAGCTTTATAAAAATATAAGGGTGTAGCATAATATTCTTTTTTTGTTTCAGTATTAAACCAAAAGTAGAAATCTTGAAAGAAAGTTACTGTTGGTAATTCCATACTCATATATTTTCACCTCTTTAAAATAAATTTTATCAAAAACAATCAACAATTCTAAAAAAATAATAAATTGTTATTGACATTCTATAATTATTATACTATAATACTAATATAAATACAATACTTTTTCCAAAACTTATTGCTAAAAGCTGTAGATAAAAAATTAACTAAATTAATTTAAAGTATTGTAATAACAATGTGTTTAAGATTTTAAGCGAACTATTAACAACACAGAAAAGTAATTATTTTTATAGATTTGTTTTATATTTAAGGTGTGAAATTGTAGTTTGCAAGAGATAGAAAATCTTTAAAAAGATGGAGGTGAGAAAGATAAAACACAAATTAGACAGCAAAGGTACAAAAGACAAAATAATTGAATTATTCTTTGAAAAGCATTTAAAACCAGTAGATATAGCAAAGAAATTAGATGTTAAAATGCCTTATATAACAAAAATAATTCAAAAGGATTCAAGATATATTCAAGAGAAAGAAGCACGAAAACAAGACAACAAAGAAAAACAGAAAACGCAAAAACGAATATATGCACAAAACAAAAGAGAAAAAGAAAGACAAGAAAAACAAGATTATCAAAAGTTATTGACAATAATAAATAATGATAACAAGTTCTTATCTACTAAAAAGAAAGTGAGTGATATAAAATATGCAAAATGGAACAGAAGTGCATACAACTATGATGAAGATACAAGTGATTTAGTATTAAAAGATAATATAAATGCGGGTTATAATGTGGCTAAAAGAGTTAGTGATATAGTTAATCCAGATATGATTAAAAGTAATAAAATATATGTATAGTTAGTATGCTTTGATTTATCAAGGTATATTTTTTTACTCAAAAATTAGAAAGAGGGATATAAAATGATTTTATTTATCAAAAATTTAGGAAATTTATGTTGAATAGCAATAGGTTGATAATTTATATATAACTGAATTTATAAACCATAAATAGCTATTCACGGAAAGGAATAGGTATTTATATGAAGAAAGAATATAAGTTAAAAGAAGTGTTTGATGAGAAATCAAAAACATTAGATGAAAAACTAATAGAAGTATTTATAAATTTTTTAATTGAAAAAGTTAATAAATAATTATAAAGCTAGTTCTAGTATGTATTTGCATATTAGAACTAGTTTTTGGTTTTAAAAATGAGTTGCATTATTTTATAATTAAGTATATAATTTCAGTTATAAATTGGATAGGAGGAAACCTATTGTTATTAGAAAGAGAGGTTTAAATGATAACAATAGCAAATCCTGAAAAATATAGAGCAGGATTATATGAAAGATTATCCAATGAAAATATTGAAGTTGCAAGTGGCGAAGTAGTTGTTTCAAAAGATGACGAATTAGAAAGCGGAAGTATAAGCACACAAAAGATTTTTAACGAAAGCTTTTGTAAGGAAAGAAATATTTTTATATATGACCACTATACTGATGATGGAGTTTCAGGAGCAACTTTTGACAGACCAGACTTCAATAGAATGATAAAGGACATTGAAAACAAAAAAATAAATATGGTAATTGTAAAAGACTTATCTAGGTTTGGAAGATTATCAAGTCAAATATCTTATTATTTGGAAGAATACTTTATTGAAAAAGGTGTAAGATTTATAGCTGTAAATGATGATATTGATACAGGAAATGCAGAGTCATCTGAAGAAATAACACAATTTAAAGCATTTTTTAATGAATGGTTTTTACGAGATACTTCAAAGAAAATAAGAAATGGTAAAAAGACAAGAGCAAAAGAGGGAAAAGTAATGACTACTTATCCTACTTATCGGATATAAGAAAGATCCATTAGACCATAATCATTATGTACCTGACCAAGATACTGCACCGATAGTTAGAAGAATATTTATGTTGGCTAGAAATGGAAAAACACCTACAGAAATAGGGAAAATTCTAACAGATGAAAAAGTTTTAGTTCCATCAGAAATTTGTCGGAAATAACCATACTAGAAAAAATGGAATAAAACGAGGTTGGAATAGAAACACAGTAAAAAGAATATTGCAAAATGTAACTTATCTAGGAAGTGTATCAAATGGAAATGTCAAGAAAATCAATTATAAAAGTAAGAAAGTAATGATAATGCCAATGGAAGAAAGAATAATTGTAGAAGATATGCACGAACCATTAGTTGATAAGGAAACATTCAATATAGTACAAGATTTGATAAAAAGTAGAACAGGAGTAAGAACAAAGTCTTATGATTGGCTATTAAAAGGATTACTAACTTGTAAAGAATGTGGAAAGAAATTAAGTATAGTACCACAAAAACATCCTAATAAAACTACTTTTTATGTAAGGTGCAATACTTATGCTTGTAATACTCATTTACATTTGTGCACTCCACATAGTAATAATTTAGAAAAATTAACAAACTATGTAATAGAACAAATAAAAACAAGATGTAATGAGTTTTTAGATGAAAACAAGTATATGCAAGTTGCTAATTCTTCCAAGGATAGAATACTAAAAGATAGGTTTAATTACAAAAATGAAATTCTAGTTTTAGAGAAGAAACTAAAAGACATTGATAAAATGATAGACAAATTGTACGAAGATAAGTGCAAAGGTTTATTTGAAGATGAAGATTTTACAAGACTTTACTCAAAACAAACTGAAATGAGAAAAGATACTACTGAAAGAATTAAATGTTTGCAGAAACAAATAGAAAACGAAGATTCTTCTGTAGATATAAATAAACTTGTGAAAGACTTTGTAGAACTAAAAGAAATAACAAGAACAATGATGGTTTCTTTAATAGATAGAATAGAAGTGTCAGAAGATAAGGAAATTACAATATATTATAAATTCAATATTTTAAATATGAGAAAATTAAATGATGAAGAAGAACTAATAAATGTTGGCTAGATAAAAAATAGTCATAACAGAATATGATAACAATAATTATATTACTAATATTAGCAGGGGTAGCCATTAATGCAATTTTTAATCAAG
>USIO01000038.1 GCA_900554815.1 uncultured Clostridium sp. | reverse complement strand
AGGAGGAGGAGTTGCAGCACCAATTGCTTCACAAATTTTGAGTGAAATATTACCTGTATTGGGAATTAGTAAAGATAAAGCAGACGAAGAGAATATAAAACAAAATGTAATTGTGCCAGATGTTAGAAACCAAACAGTAAATGATGCTTTAAACAAATTGAAAGAAGTAGGATTAGAAGGAATAATAAATTCTGAACAAGAAATTGATAAAAAAAATACTATTGTAAAAGAACAATTACCAAAACCAGGATTAAGCATTATGCAAGGAACACGGAGTAGAGTTGGAAATTTAATTAAAACTATAGTAATAGGCAATAAGTATTATTTCTTGAAAAATGAATAAAAAATATATACAAAAATTAAATTTAATTATATAATATTTAAAAATATTAAGGAGAAATGTTATGGAGTTAAAAGAAATTCTTTCAGGAATAAAAGAGCTAAAAGCACGAGGAGATTTAAACATTGAAATAGAAAATATAGAAAGCGATTCAAGGAAGGTAAAAGACAATACACTATTTATTGCAATAAAAGGTTTTGAAACAGACGGACATAACTTTATTGAACAAGCAATTGCAAATGGAGCAATAGCTGTTATGGTACAACAAGATTTTGAATTAAAATCTATTACATTTCCAAGCAATGTTACAATCATTGTTGCACCAGATACAAGATATGCATTAGCAATCTGTGCTTGCAATTTTTACAATAATCCATCTAAAAAATTTAAATTAATTGGAGTAACAGGAACAAAGGGAAAGACGACAACTACTTTTATGATAAAACAAGTATTAGAAAAACAAGGATATAAAGTGGGCTTAATTGGAACAATAGCTAATTATATTGGAACTAAATGCCTAGGAGAAAGCCAAAGAACAACACCAGATAGTCTAACTCTACAAAGAATGTTTTCACAAATGGTAAATGAAAAAGTAGATTGTGTTGTAATGGAAGTTTCATCACAAAGCTTAAAATTAAATAGAGTTGACGGATGTTATTTCGATATTGCCGTATTTACTAATTTTTCAGAAGACCACATTAGCCCAAAAGAACATCCAGATATGAAAGACTATTTTCTCTCAAAATTAAAATTATTTGAAATGTGTAAAACTGGATTTATTAATGCAGACGACTTATATGTATCAAAAATAAAAAAAATGATGCCAGATAATAATATTAAAACTTATGGTATTGATAACTCTTGTGACTTATTGGCAAAAGATATTACTATTACAAATTCGTATGTAGACTTTAAAGTAAAACTAGGAGAAAAAAACGAAAGAGTAAAAACTGGAATTCCAGGAAGATTTAGTGTATATAATTCATTAGCTGCTATTAGTGTGGCACTAAAATTAGGAGTTACACCAGAAAACATTAAAGAAGCATTGCTAGAGGTAAGAGTACCGGGTAGAAGCGAATTAGTATCAAACAAAAAAGAACTAACAATTATGATTGACTATGCCCATTCACCAGAAAGCCTGGAAAATATTCTAAGAGCGGTAAAAACATATACAAGAGGGAAAGTAATTAATGTATTTGGCTGTGGAGGAGATAGAGACTCTGGAAAACGACCAATTATGGGAGAAATTTCCGGAAGAATTGCTGATTTTACTATTATTACATCTGATAATCCAAGAACAGAAGATCCAGAAAAAATTGTGCAACAAATAGAAGAAGGCATTAAAAAGACAAAAGGGAAATATATTGTAATAGTAAATAGAAAACAGGCAATAGAATATGCAATTAATATGGCTAATAAAAGAGATATTATTATTTTGGCTGGAAAAGGACATGAGACATATCAAGAAATAAATGGTAAAAAATATGATTTTGATGAACGTAGTATTGTTAAAGAAATATGTGACATAAATAACAAGTAAAAATGGAGGGATAAAATAGTGGATTTTCAAATTAAAATATTATTAATTGCATTTTTTATAACAGTAATTTTATCTATAATAATTATACCAATTTTAAAGAAACTAAAAATAGGACAGCAAGAAAGAGATGACGGACCACAAACTCATATAAAAAAACAAGGAACTCCTACAATGGGTGGAATTATTATAATGATAAGCATAATTATTTGTTCAACAGGTGGTTTTTTATATTATAAAAATTCTGAAGTAGAAGTTGCCAAACACATATTGCCTTTATTAATTACTACTGTTGGATTTGGAATAATAGGTTTTATTGATGACTTTAGAAAACTAATTCTAAAAAATACAAAAGGCTTAAAACCAGTATTCAAGATGCTAGGACTCCTAATTGTAGCAGGAGCATTTACTCTATATTTAACACAAGTGCTAAATATAGGTACAGACATTATAATCCCATTTGCCAAAACAACAATTACATTACCAATTTGGCTATATATTCCATTTACAATAATAGTTATGTTATCTGCAACAAACGCAATTAATTTAACAGATGGAATAGATGGATTAGCAACAAGTATAACGGCAATTATTATAACAGCATTAACAATTATTGCTATTATATTAGATGTAAAAGAAGTTGTTGTTTTTGGGACTATTTTAATTGGAGCATGTTTAGGATTTTTAATGTTTAATATGCATAAAGCAAAAGTGTTTATGGGAGATTTAGGTTCACTAATGCTTGGAGGAGCTATTTCAACGATTGCTATTTATTTAAAAATGCCACTTATTTTATTAATTGTAGCAATAGTACCAATTATAGAAACAATTTCTGTTATGATACAAGTTATATTTTTTAAAGCAACAGGAAATAGAGTATTTAAAATGACTCCAATTCACCATCACTTTGAATTATCTGGATGGAAAGAAAATAAAATCGTATCTGTATTTTGCATAGTAACACTAATATTTTGCATTGTTGGATTATATGCAATATAGTAAAATTGCATAAATAAAACCAACGAAAATATGTAATTAAATCTTATAGGAGGAAATAAAATGATAAAAACAATGACAAAACCCAAAACAAATCCTACCGAAAAACAAAATAAACTTAAACCAATGGATTTTACATTATGCATAACTGTATTGCTTTTACTTGCACTACGGAGTTGTTATGGTTTTGTCTGCAAGTTCTCCATCTGCATTAACAGAATCACGGAGATAGCTATGCCTATTTTTCTAGACAGGCAATATTTGCAGTAATTGGACTCATTGCCATGTATATTATTTCTAGATTTGATTATAGAAAATATAAAAATCTATATAAAATAGCATATATTGGCTCTGTTGTATTACTAGCACTAGTACCAATTATAGGTACAGAAGTTAATGGAGCAAAAAGATGGATAGATTTAAAATTTACACAATTTCAACCATCAGAAATAGCTAAAATTGGCTTAATTGTATTTTACGCGGCATATTTAACAAAAAATAGAAAACAATTAAAAACTACATGGGGAGGATTTTGGAAACCAATACTTCTTTTAACTGTTCCAATTATAATACTAGTAGTATTTCAAGACCACTTAAGTGCATCAATTGTTATTATTGCAATTATTTCAGTTATGATGTTAATTGCAGGAACTAGAATTAGAGATTTTCTTACATCAGGACTAGGAATAGCTGGATTAGGAGCAGGAGGACTTGTCCTAATGTCACAACTAACAGGGAAGGGGAGCTTTAGATTTGACAGAATAATTTCATTTTTAAATCCTTGGGCAGATGCAACAGGGGACCGGTTGGCAAGTAATACAAAGCCTATATGCTATTGGGTCTGGCGGATTATTTGGAGCAGGACTACGGACAAAGCAAACAAAAATATTTATATTTACCATTTCCACATAATGACTTTATTTTTTCTGTATTAGCAGAGGAATTGGGATTTATTGGTTGCGTAGTTGTTATATTACTTTTTGCAATTTTTATTTGGAGAGGAATTGTAATTGCTATGAAAGCACCAGACATGTTTGGAAGCCTCTTAGCAATTGGAATAACCACCATGATTGGAATACAAGCAATTATAAATATTGCTGTTGTTACCAATACAATTCCTGCCACAGGAATGGCGCTACCTTTCTTTAGCTATGGAGGAACAGCATTACTTATATTATTAGCTTCAGTAGGAGTTTTGCTAAATATCTCAAGAGCTGGAAACAAATAAATAATTACTTTTACAAAAAAATTAAGTATGCATTAAAAGAAAAAGGAGAAATATTATGCGTGTAGTTATTGCTGCAGCAAGAACTGGGGGACATATTAACCCAGGAATTGCTATTGCTAATAAAATTAAAGAAGAAGAGCCAAACTCAGAAATTTTATTTATTGGAACAGAAGAAGGACTGGAAAAAGATTTAGTACCAAGGGCGGGTTATAAATTAAAAACAATAGAAGCTTATGGATTTAACAGAAAAATTAATTTTGACAATATTATTAAAATGATAAAAACACTTTATAGCAAAAAGTCAGCAAAAAAAATATTAAAAGACTTTCTGCCAGATGTTGTAATTGGTACAGGAGGCTACATTTGTGTGCCAGTTATTTTAGCAGCACATAGTTTAAATATAAAAACTCTATTACACGAAAGCAATGCATTTCCAGGCGCAAGTGTAAAACTATTATCACCTAAAGTAGACGAAATTTTAGTAGGGTTTGAAGATGCAAAAAAAAGATTACCAAAAGCCAAAAAAGTGAGTCTAACAGGAACACCAACAAAAATTAAAAAAATAGAATTATCTGATGTGCAAAAAAGTAATACTAAAAAGAAGCTGGGATTGGAAGAGAACTTACCAATTATTTTAGTATTTGGAGGAAGCCAAGGAGCAAGAGCAATTAATGAAACACTAATTTCTATTATAAAAAATAAAAAAAATAAAGAATATCAAATTTTATGGGCAACAGGACCAAAACAATATGATGAAATAAAAGAAAAATTAAAAGAACATAACATAGATATAAACAATATAAAAAATGCAAAAGTTGTACCATATATTTATCAAATGGAAGAAGCAATGAATATATGCGATATTGTAATTGCAAGAAGCGGAGCTTTAACAGTAACAGAAATTGCCAAAATTCGGAAAGCCAGCAATATTTATTCCTCTACCATATGCAACAGAAAACCACCAAGAATATAATGCAAAAGTTTTAGCAAATGCAGGAGCTGCTAAAATTATTTTAGATAAAGATTTAAACGAAAATATACTATCAGAACAAATAGAATCTTTAATAAAAAACAAAGAAAACTTATTAAAAATGGGTGAAAATGCAAAAAAAATAGAACTAAAGAATGTAGAAGAAGCCATTTATAAAGAGATTTATAATATTGTCGAATTGGGTCACAACATGCGATGAAAAATACTTGAAAAATAATAAAAACTAATATATATTTAGTACAGTGGTTTTAAAAAAATCAAAACAAAAGAAGGGGGTACTAAAATTGTATGACTCTAAAAGTCTATATGGTAGTATTTTTCTAGAAATGGAAGATTTAATAGAAACGCCAATAGATTATCCAATAGAATTAGCTTATTATAAAACAAACAAAACTAGAGACAATTTTACAATATATGGCGTAGAAGTAGTAAAAAACGAATATAAACAAGATACAATTAATACAGAAACAAATTGCCTTAATTTATTTACTAAAAATGAAAATAAAGCAAATAGTATATTAGAAACACTAAGAAAATATAAAGTTACTCCAATGGGAGCAAATGATGTAATATATGAACTATTAAAAAGCGGAAGCGTGTAAAACACACTTCCGCTTTTAGAAAACAATATTTTTTTTACAAATGATTACTATTTACACATAATATTTTTTAGTGTATAATCATTCAAAAAACCAAAGTGAAGGAGAAAATCATGGCAGATAAATTAATTATTGTAGAGTCTCCAGCAAAGGCTAATACAATTAAAAAAATGATTGGTGGAAAAACAAAAGTTGTTGCATCTATGGGACATATTAGAGATTTACCAAAATCAAAGCTTGGAATTAATATAGAAAATAATTTTGAACCAGAATATATAAACATAAGAGGAAAAGCAAAATTAATTAATTCCCTAAAAAAAGAAGCAAAAGAAGCAAATACTGTTATATTAGCAACCGACCCTGATAGAGAGGGAGAAGCAATTGCATGGCATTTAGCTCATATTTTAGGAATACCAGAAGATGCAGTATGCAGAGTAACATTTAATGAAATTACAAAACAAGCTGTACAAACAGCAATAAAAAAACCTAGAAAAATAGATATGGACTTAACAGATGCTCAACAAGCACGTAGAGTGTTAGACAGAATAGTAGGGTATAAAATAAGCCCTGTTTTATGGAAAAAAGTAAGAAAAGGATTATCTGCTGGAAGAGTGCAATCAGTAGCAGTAAAATTGATTGTAGACAGAGAAGAAGAAATAGAAAAATTTATACCACAAGAATATTGGAACATAACAGCTGTATTAAAAAAATCAAATACAAAAAATGTATTTGAAGCACGTTTAGTAGGAAAAAATAACACTAAAATAGAACTACATTCTAAAGAAGAAGTAGACAAAATTTTATTAGATTTAGAAAAAAGCACCTATGTGGTAAAAGAAATAAAAAAAGCTCAGAAAAAAAGAACTCCTGCGCCTCCATTTACAACAAGTACAATGCAACAGGAAGCATCTAGAAAATTAGGATTTTCTTTAAAGAAAACAATGTCTGTTGCACAAGGACTATATGAGGGAATAACAATAAAAGGGCATGGAACAATAGGATTAATTACATATATGAGAACAGACTCAACAAGAATATCTGAAGAAGCAAGGCAAGCAGCGAAAATCCAAATTACAAATCAATATGGAGAGAAATACTATGAAAACAGATATTACAAAACTAAGGCAGATTCTCAAGATGCACATGAAGCAATTAGACCAACCTATGTTGAACTAAATCCAGATGAGGTAAAACCTAATTTAACAAATGACCAATACAAGTTATATCAATTAATATATAATCGATTTTTAGCAAGCCAAATGGCAAGCGCAATATATGATACAACAACAGTAAATATAGCTGCATCTTCATACAACTTTAGAGCAAATGGGCAAGAACTAAACTTCAAAGGATTTATGATCTTATATATAGAAGGAATAGACAATCAAAAAGAAGAAGAATTTACCAAAATACCAGAACTAACAATTAACGAAATTGTAGAAAAAGAAAAACTAGTACCAAAACAAAGCTTTACAGAACCACTTCCAAGATACACAGAGGCAAGTTTAGTTAAAGCATTAGAAGAAAAAGGAATTGGAAGACCTAGCACATATTCACCAACAATTACTACAATACTAGAAAGACATTATATAGAAAAAGAGCAAAAACAACTTTACCCAACAGAATTACGGAAAAGTAGTAAATAAATTATTAGTAGAAAATTTTTCAGATATAATTAATGTAGAATTTACTGCAAATATGGAGAACCAATTTGATGAGATTGCAGAGGGGAAAAAACAATGGAAAAAAACTATTAAAGAATTTTATGAACCATTTGAAAAAAATTTAGAAAAAGTAGAAAAAGAACTAGAACATGTAAAATTGGAAGAAGAGGTATCAAATATACCTTGCGAAAAATGTGGTAAAATGATGATAATAAAATATGGAAGATATGGGAAATTTTTAGCCTGCCCAGGATATCCAGAATGTAAAAATGCCAAACCTTATTATGAAACAATAGATGTACCTTGCCCAAAATGTGGAGGTAAAGTACAAATTAGAAAAACCAAAAAAAGGAGAAACTACTACATTTGCGAAAATAATCCCACAACATGTGACTATATTTCTTGGAACAAGCCAAAGCCTGGGGAAAAGTATGAAGCAACTAATGAAGACTTTTCAGAAATTAAGAAAACAAAAACAAGAAGAAAAACAACTAAAAAAAAGACTACTAAAAAACGCACACCGTAATTTAAGATGCTAAAAATAAAGGGCGGAATACCGCTCTTATTTTTAGCAAATATAAAAAATTAAAAATAATAGGAGGAAAGTAATGCAAGAATATATTAATGTAATTGGAGCAGGCCTTGCTGGATGCGAGGCAGCTTACCAAATATCCAAAAGAGGAATTTTTGTAAAACTATATGAAATGAAACCTTTAGAATTTTCACAAGCACATATAAACAAAAATTTTGCAGAAATTGTGTGTAGCAATTCTTTTAAATCAAATGAAATTACAAATGCCTGTGGACTATTAAAAGAAGAACTAAGAATATCAGATTCACTTTTAATTAAAATTGCAGATGAAACTAAAGTACCGGCAGGACAAGCACTAGCAGTAGATAGAGAACTTTTTTCTCAAAAGGTAACAGAAGAAATTAAAAAAAACCCATATATTGAAATTATTCATGCAAATATAGGCAAAGAAATTACACTAAAAGAATTATTAGATAAAGCAATAACAATTATTGCAACAGGCCCATTAACATCAAAAGAACTATCACAACAAATACAGCAATTAACTGGCTCTGAAAAGTTACATTTTTATGATGCAGCAGCTCCTATTATTGAAAAAGAAAGTATAGATATGAACATAGCTTTTTATGGGGACAGATATGGAAAAGGAAACAATAGCTATATAAATTTACCACTAAACCAAGAAGAATACGAAAAATTCTACTCTGAACTTATTAATGCAGATACTGTAATATTACACGACTTCGAAAAAAATGAAATATTCGAAGGATGTATGCCAATAGAAGTAATGGCAAAAAGGGGTAAAGACACTATTCGATTTGGGCCATTAAAACCTGTAGGCTTTACAGACCCAAGAACTAGTACAAAGCCTTATGCAATTGTTCAACTAAGACAGGACAACAAAGAGGGGAATTTATTTAATATGGTAGGATTTCAAACAAACTTAAAATTTGGAGAACAAAAAAGAGTATTTTCTTTGCTACCAGGGTTGCAAAATGCGGAGTTTGTTAAATATGGAGTAATGCATAGAAATACTTATATTAATTCACCAGAATTATTAGATTTTACTTATTGCCTAAAACAAAATAGAAAAATTTATTTTGCTGGACAAATAACAGGAGTAGAAGGCTATGTAGAATCCATTGCATCTGGATTAGTAGCCGGAATAAATAGTGCAAATGCATGTAAAAACAATAAAAAACCTCCAATAATATTTTCAAATGAAACTATTATACGGAGCATTAACAAATTATATTGTAACACCAAATAAAAATTTTCAGCCAATGAATGCAAACTTTGGAATACTACCGCCATTAAAAGAAAAAATAAAAGATAAACAAGAGCGTTATAAAAAATTAGCTGAAAGATCTTTGCAAAATTTAACAAAATAGGCTTAAACTGTGCCCAATAAACATAAAAAATTTGTTTATTTTCAAGTAATATGATATAATAGAAATATAATGATGAAAAAGTGCGAAGGAGAAAAGCCTATGAAAAGAA
>USIO01000037.1 GCA_900554815.1 uncultured Clostridium sp. | reverse complement strand
GCTCTGACATCTCCTCCTCTAATTAAAATACATTCTCCTGGTCTTGCTTTTGTTAATATTTCTTTTACTCCTGATGGTAATTTAAAAAACTTCATTATTTCATCAATACTTCCTATAGACTGCTTTAATAAAATTATTGTATCACAACAATTTATTATAGCTTCAGCTTGATTACTTTGTCTCATTTCGGATAAATTTTGAGTAGCTAAAATCATTGCCACTTTTTTCTTTCTTGCACGCCTCGCCAAGTTTTCTAAGAAATCTGAAGTTTCCTTATTCTTAAATAAATTCCATGCTTCATCTACTACTACATATCTTTTGTTTCTTTCTTTTGTGGCCATATATTTATTTGTTATCCAAGTAGTTAATACTAGACACACATAATATCTCATAATTTCATCCTTAATCTCCGAAATATCAAAACATATTATCTGGTCGTTTATTTTTAATGTACTCTGGCAATCAAATATTCCTAATGTATTTCCATTTAAAAAATTAGAAATAGTACTTGTTAATTCTTTGTTTTTTATCTTTTCTTTCATAACTCTATGAAAATCTGTTAGTGTAGGCATTTTCTTTTTTATATTTCCAAATGTTATTACTCCTTCGTGTTTTCCACCTTCTTTTTCATAAATTGAATCTCTGTCTTTCGTTATTTCTTTTTCTCTATAAACTTCCCTTACAGCTTGCTCAATATCTGCTATTTCATTAGGTTTTAAAGTTCTGTTCTCATACTTGTTTATGATTCCATTCATAATAGATCTAATTTCTGTTATTTTGCTATCAATATCTATAAATCCTTCATCCTCATCTATATCAATGTCAAACAAATTTATTCCTACTGGTATGCTTTGTCTAACTTTTATAATTCTTCCACCTAATTTTTCAGTTTGTGCTACATATTCTCCCTCAACATCTAATATAGATGCTCTCCTATTTATTAGTGCAGTTCTTCCAACTATTGTTTTTACTGTTACAGACTTTCCACTTCCTGGTACTCCAAATATTGCAATATTTGCATTTGCTAATCCTTGTGTAAAAGTTTCTAAATTCATTGGAAGTCCTGTAAATAAGTCTCTTCCTAAATAAATACCTTCTTTTACACTTGATTTTGTTCTTGCTATTGGGAACATCGCTGCTAACCCTGCTGTTGTCATATTTCTATTATTATCACTTATAATATTGTTGTTTAATGGTAATGTTTCTTTTAATGCATCTAATTGTTTAAAATATAGTGGTCGTATTTCACACGATTTATTTGCAAATTCATCTCTTAATAACTTGCTTTTTTCATTCAATTCTTTAAGACTTGTAGCATTTACTCTTAATGTAATTTTTATAAAGAATAGCTTATCATTATTTATTTGTATATTTCTTCTCATTTCTTCAAATGATTGTATATTTTCTTCTAGTTTATGCAATTCTTCAATATTTCCTTGCTTTTCAAACAAAAGATAGTCTGACTGCAATTTTGTAACTTTATGAGTCAAATATTTTATTACATTTCTTTCATCTGCAATTTGCACTTGTGTAGAAATATCAACATCTCCTATTGTGTTTAAAATATCATCTAACCATCCAATTCCAATATAACTTGGATAAAACATCAATACAAAAATTCTAGCATATTTGTCATCTCCCATATAAATATAATCTTGTTTTTCTTGTATAACTTCAGGAGCAAGTAATGATATTAATTGTGGTTGATTATCAAAGAAATTTTCATCTTTTATTTTTCTTCTTTTTTTGTATAATTCTATTTTCTTCTCTTTGATTCGTTTTCTTTTCTTATATGGTCTAATCTTTCTTTCTCGTTTTATCTGTAACATATAGTTCGAAACCTCCTTTCTGCTCAATATCTGCTACCTTATTTTTGTTTCCCTTGTGCAACTGTTCATATATTAGTTCTACAATTTCTCTATCATTTAATAATCTTGTACTAACTTTTATATTAAGCAAATGATATCTTAATAATTGATAGAATTCTTTTAATTCTGATTCAGCTACTTTTCTATTATTAAAAGATGATATTACCATATAATTTTTTCTTTCAAATAAATTTTGATCTTCTTGTAACTTTTCTAAATGTGCTATTATTTGATTAGCATATTCTTTTACATTATCATTAGCATTTATTGTGCTTATTTTTATTTCTTCTAACATATCTCCTATTTCAATTTGTTTTTTTACTTCTAAAAATTGAATCGGAAATTTAAGCATTTGTGCTATACTTATTAGTTCTCTATCAACATTTGCTTTTTCTCCATCATGCAATAAACTGTATTCTATACTTTCTAATTCTATTATTATAGAATGTTGGTTTTTATTTATTGTAATTACCTGATTATTAAATCCATCTATTCCCCATAAATTGCTAAGTGTCTTTTTGCCTTTTTTTATATTTGACTTGTCTATGGGTTTTACTTCTTGTAAGTTGTTTTTCTTTCTTGTGTATATTAGAGTTCCTATCATAAAGATAATTCCAACTAATATAAAAATAAATGCAATTATCATTTTCTTCCTACCTTTCAAATATAAAAATTTTCTTTCTAAAAATGTATTTTAGAACATTGAAAAAGTATTTATCTGCATATATATTACCTATTTTCAAAAAAGCAAAAGTCATAAGTATTGCTACTACACTTAAAAATATTATTGTTTTTACTATTGTTGAAATATGAAAAAATAATATTCCTAATGATATTACACTTGCAATTACATATAACATTTGTCTTAATGATAGATAACCACCGAAATACTTTTTCTTCATGTGTAAAATCAAATGGTACTTTATATAAACTCAATTTCTCTACCTCCTAACCATTTGCACTTCCACCTGTAATTAATGCTCCACCACCATTTGTAGCAATGCTTAGAATAATTCCAGAAACTATAAGGGATAACCCTAAAAGCATTGTTCCAGCACATACCCAAGCTAAAGCTCCTATTGATTCACTTCTTTTATTAGCATTATTTGAATTTACTATCATTTTTAAGGCAATAATAACGATACTCACAAATACTAAAATTCCTCCGTATTGGCATTGCTAATTTAATAACAGCATTTTTTATATTTTCTGTAGCTTGATTTACTTCAGCAGTGCTAATACTTCCTTGAGCTGCGAATACTTTTGTTGGCAATAACATTAATGTTGTAGGTATTACCCATAACTTATTTTTAATTTTATAATATTTTTTTCTTAAATTCTCTTTGTTGATTTTTCTCATCTCATAACCCTCCTTGATTTGTTGCGAATATTTAGGCTATGGTATGCATCACTTTCTTTAGTTATTTTAAAATACATTAAGTAATAGCGGTATTCCTAATGTGATTATAATTAATACTAAAGTTATTATAAAATTCTTTATCCCAAATTTTATTGCTTTTTCAGATTTCTTTTTGGCTCCGAAATAACCATATTAATAGACTTACAATTATCCAAATTGTGAATAACACTATAGATATCGTAAATCCTATTCTCATTATGTTTTGAAACATAATATCTAAATTTCCTGTCAAATTATTAACATCATAAGTAGGTATCATTTTTCCTCCTTGCTTTCAGCAAAACATAAATCGTTGTCAAAATCTTGATTTTGTTCCAACGATTATATGCTGTGTTATAAAAGCTATCTAGCTTTTTCTAATTCTTTGATTAAACTTATATAATAATACTCAAAAAAATTATTTATTTCTTTGCTTGTATCTTGATATTCTTCTTGTTTATTTTTACAATTATCATAAACATATATTAATTTTTCTCTTGTAGCCCTATTTAATAATATACTTCTGTTACTAATGCTTAAATCTTTCAAAGCATATATAATTATTTTCAGTTTTTCAATATTATCTTCTGTAAATATTTTTAGTAATTTTTCTGTATAATTCAATTCTAGTTTTTCTAATATTTCCATAAATTTTACTTCTTGAACCGATGTCATATTTTCTGGATTTTCGCTTTCTTTTTTTATAATATAATTAAAAAGTCTATCTATCTTTATATTTATATTATTATCTTGTCGTTTTTGAGACATACCCTCTGACATTTTTATAGTATAGGGGTATGTCATTTTTGTTACATAGGGTATGTCATTAATATAAATTCTTCTTTGTATAATTTCATTCTTGTTATTTCTTATTAAATCCACATATACAAAATTCAATTTATTAAGATGCGATATCCAATTAGATATTGTATGAGCTTTAGAATTGAACAAATCTGCTAAATAGTTATTTGATGCATAACAATATCCTTCTTTATTTGCCAATGCTGTTATAACAGCATAAAGTAATTTTTCATTTGACTTTAGTTCTTCATTAAATAAAACTGTCGAGGGTATTACTGCATAATACCCTATTTTGCTTTCTTCATTCACATATAATATATCACCTCCAAAAAAAATAAGCCAAAATGGCTTATTTAAATGTGTAAAAATCTATTTTTTAATAATTTATACATTTGACTTTAATTTATAATAGAGTTAGCTCACTTTACTTTCTTTTTGTTCCACTCTTGATAATAAATTTCTAACAGTTCCATAATCTTATTATCAATTTGTTTGTTTGAATAAGCTTTAGGAAAGTAATGTCTAATTTTATCATAAGAAGTTCTAAACTGCTCCTTTTGATTAGGTTTCTCTTCTCTCATTATTTCTTCAATTTTATTGTCTGTTAATGTTCCTTTTTCCTCAAGATTTCTTAATAGTTGAGCTTGACTTAAAGTAGGGGTTGATTCATTATACTTAAAAATATCATACAGTAAGTTTTGATTATCTTCATTTATATAAGACATTTCAACTGCTGGCCTTAAAGCTATTCTTTTCGCATCAACTAACTCTAATAAATCAGGTATCAAATAAGTAAGTCTAATATATCGTTGTATTGTTCTAGCACTTTCTCCAACTTCTTCTCCTAATATTTCAGTTGATATTTTATTATCTGACTTCTCGTCCATTGGTCGAGAAGTATTTTCTAATTGTTTCCCTTGATGTTTCATAGCTTCCAATTTCATTTTATAGGCAAATGCCTTTTCAGAAGGAAGTAATTCTTCTCTTTGAATATTAGAATCTACCATCAAAATAGTTGCTTCATCATCAGTCAAATTCTTAACAATACAAGGAATTGTTTTTAATCCTGCTTTTATAGCTGCATGTTTTCTTCTGTGTCCTGAAATCATTTCATAGTCTCCATTAACTCTTTGCCTAACTATTGTTGGAAGATATACTCCTCTTTCTTGAATACTCTCTATAAGTTTATTCATATCTTCATCATCATTTACCTTAAAAGGATGATTAGGAAAATCGTGTATAGAGTCTATTGAAATTTTAATTACTTGCTCATTATCAGCATTATCTCTTTCTGCTTGTGTTGTAAATAAACTATCTAGTGAGGTAAGGTGCATTTTAGGATTTTGTTCTTTCATCGTTCAATACCTCCTCTACTAAATTTTCATATGCTTTTGCTACAGTTCCCTTTTTATCATATTCAAATATACTTTTTCCTCTAATAGATGCTTCAGCTGTTTTTATTGCTAATGGTATTTCAGTATCATATATTTTCACATATTTACCATAGTTTTTATCCAATTCTTGCCTAACATTTTTTGAGAGATTTGCTCTTCTATCTACTAAAGTCAATAATATTCCTTTAACTCTTAAATTTGGATTTATTGTTCTTCTTACTTTTGAAACAGTTTCAAATAAATATGTCATTCCCCTCATTGCAAGGTATTGGCTTTGAACTGGAATAATTATTTCATTGCTACAAGCTAAGCAATTTATAGGAATTAATCCTAAAGATGGCATACAATCAATTAAAATATAGTCATATTCATTTTTTACTGTATTCAAACAATTTTTTAATATAAATTCTCTGCTCATAGCATTTCCT
This sequence comes from uncultured Clostridium sp., assembly GCA_900554815.1. Taxonomy (GTDB): domain Bacteria; phylum Bacillota; class Clostridia; order TANB77; family CAG-508; genus UMGS1754. The sequence continues at coordinate 3,692 of USIO01000037.1, read as the reverse complement.
AAAGAAAGTTCTATTGCAGAAAGACTTATATCTGAAGGAATAAGGTCAATTTTTTCTTCATGATGTAAAATAGCATCATGAATTTTGATTTCTTTGTCCATTATTTCAGCATACATTAAATCTGCAAGAGTTACTGGCATATCTTCTTGCTCATAATACCCTAATGAAGTAGTTAAATTTCCTTGTGGATCTGCATCAACTAATAAAACCTTTTTGTTTTCTTTTGCAAGAGCCACTCCAATAGAAAGTGTTGTTGTTGTTTTACCAACACCACCTTTTTGATTTGCAATCGCAATAATTTTTGCACTTTTCATAAATTCCTCCTTTTTGGAAATATGAAAAACTATTGAGATTATTATAATTCAATTTTTATGTTAGATATTATTTCAATAACTATATTTTATATAATAAATTTTAAATTGGAAAAATCTTTAAAGATATAAGAAAAAAGTTTATTAGATTAAAGAATTAATATTTGAAAGATTATTACTAAAGGGGCTATTATTATCAAAGTTTTGTGCAAAAAGAGATAGAAGCATAATATAAAACAGCCATAAACCTCTACTTCTACTATTTCAAGGCTTTTGACTGCTTTATAGCTATTAATATTCTATTATATATCTTTATTTTTTATTTATATCTATATTATTATTTATTTTTAATCTGTTATTTTAATTTGTATCTATAAAATTTTTTTTCATTATATCAATTATTACTTTATAATATGAAAAATTTTTCAAAAATCTCCAAAGTGCCTATTTCTCTATATTTGCCTTATTTTGCAGACAACAAAACTATATGGCTAAAAAATAAAAACGGCTTAAAATCGATTCTCGTGCGTCGCATTTTTGGCACTTTTTTGCATATCTATATATGATAGTAGTTTCTTCAAAAAAATCTACTTTTTAATGGTAATTTTCTAAAATCAATATTTAACCTTAAATTTTAAACAAGTAATTTATCAATCTAAAAATAAAAATAGCTTAAAATCGATTTTAGAAGGTCATTATTTTGTATAATTTTAGTTTGTAATACAGTTATTGCAATTATTATAGAACTTATTGGATTATAGTACAAAATGCAAATATTATATTAATTAGAATATATAAATCTGCAAACGAAATTCATTAAAATCAAAATTTATATAATAAATGATTAATTTTACATTTCAATAATTAAAATTGCTTAAAAACGATTTTGAACTTAATGAAACAATAATTTAATTAAAATATTATATAAATTCTATAAAAAATCATTAAATGACAAATGTTCGTTTTTTGATATTACAATGTTTGCATTACAGAATTATAATTTTTAAAATTCTAAATATTTATAAATTATAATTTAAAATTTTTTATAATTTTCTATAAATATATTTTTAAATCTTAAAATTTATTTTTTATATTATTTTTATATTTAAAAAAATTTTTATTTATAAATTTTTTTCTTAAATTAAAGATTGCACAAAATTTTATTTAATATATTTTCTTAATTTTTATATACTAAAAATTGTAATTTGTGTTAATCCTTAACGATTTTATTTATATAAATTGCATAACTAATTGATACAACTATTAAAAATATTGGAACAATATATGTTAATATGGTGTTTTCAACATTAAATATTGCTAGAGAATTAGTGACTGAGTGTGTTATTATACAAGGAATTAATGACTTGCTTTTATAAAATATAATAACAAATAAGTATCCAATAGCAGTTGCATAACATACTTGCATTAATGTTGGAATAATATCTGCACCATTAAACAAATTAATTATATGTCCAATACCAAATGTTAAAGCACCTACTATTATGGCACTTTTAATATTATCTTTTTCCATCATTTTAAACAAAAATCCTCTAAATATTATTTCTTCAATAAATCCAACATTTATCATAGTTAATATATAAAATATAATTTCATTTGTCCTATTATTAATATTAATTCCATTCCACAAGTTTACAGTTGCTATTAAGATTAATGGAATGAAGAATAAATATTTTTTTGAATTTCTAACTTTTGTAAGACCATAGTATTTTGTTCTTTTTAAAATAATCATAAGCAGAATTAAAAAAATAGAAAAAATAGTATTAATAATTGCACTTCTATAATCAGTTAATCCAAAATTTTGCATACAATATGAATTGATAATCACATACAATAAAATTAATAATATGCAAAATAAAGTTTCGTTTTTTTCAAATATTTGCTTCATAGTTTTACTCCAATCTTTTATATAAATTACTATTTTTCCATTAACCATTTTGCAATATCATATATTTGTATTCCTTCGTACAGATAATTATTATGTTTTGTTCTAGCAATAAGTATTTTTGGATATGCATCTTTAATTTTTAATAATGAATTTACTTCACGATTAAATGTTTTTTCGTCTTCTATATTATCCGAAACTTGTATATAAATTTTTTCATTTCTTTTCATAGCAACAAAGTCAATTTCTGTATTATACAATTCTCCAACATAAATGTCGTAACCACGTCTTAGTAATTCAATAGCTACTATGTTTTCATAACTTCTTCCATAATTCATATTTTTAATTCCTAATTTAGCATATTTAAAGGTTTGATCAACTAAATAATATTTATCCAGTGATTCTAAATAACGTTTTCCTTGTATATCATAACGTTTTACTTTATAAAATAAAAAAGCATTACATAAATATTGAATATATGAACCAATAGTTTTATGATTTAATGTGTTGTCAAATTTATTTAATGAATTTGTAATATTTCTTACAGATGTAATATTAGATATATTATCCATCATAAAATTAGTTAAATTATCTAATAATTCATTATTTTTTATGTTATATTTTTCATTTATATCTCTTACAATTAAAGTTTTATAAACATCCAAAATATAATTATATCTTTTTTCTTCATTTTCATATAAATATGATCCAGCCATACCACCATCTAATACAAATTTATCAAAAGCTAAATCTATATCTTTATATTGATAATATTTTAAATATTCTTCAAATGAAAATGGAAAAATCTCAATTTCAAAAGTTCTTCCCGTAAATAAAGTTGCTAAATCGCTACTTAGTAAAAATGCATTTGAACCCGTAACGTAGATATCGTATTTTTCTGATGCATGTAAACTATTTATTGTTCTTTCAAAACCATTACACATTTGAACTTCATCTATTAAAACGAAATTAATTTTATTTTGTATATATTTTGATTCAATATAATCATTTAATTTGTGATATTCATTTAACTGTTCAAATTCTAATAAGCTAAAATTTATATATATTATATTATAATTTTCAATATTTTTTTCAATATATTCTTTAAATTGTTCCAAAAGTTTTGACTTTCCACTACGTCTTACTCCAGTAATAACTTTTATATCTGGAGTTCCAATTATGTTAATTAAGTCTTTCAAATAATCTCTTTCTATTATTTTCATATAAAATCACCTCACAAATATTATACCAGTATCGTTTCCCAAAATCAAGCTTTTTGTGCTTTTGGGAAATGATTATATATATTATATTGAAAACCAAGAATTTTATACATAAAAAACCAACCATTATCAAAGTTTTGCGCAATTAGGCATAGAGGTTAAATATAAAGCTATGCACATAGACCTTTTCCAACAATGCTTTCTATTAAGCCTATATCAAGCTTTTTTAAACATTTATTACTTGTTAATTATTCTATT
>USIO01000036.1 GCA_900554815.1 uncultured Clostridium sp. | reverse complement strand
AGTACTACTATGTTAAAGTAAAAAGGCAGTTGCTGGAAATGCAAACTTCTATTTTAGAAATAGGAGTTACTATGCTAAAAAAATTATTAATTACAGAAAAACCTAGTGTAGCTATGGAATTTGCAAAAGCACTAAAAATTAATCCATCTAGGAAAAATGGTTTTTTAGAATCAGAAGAATGGATAATTACATGGTGCATAGGACATTTAGTAACAATGTCTTACCCAGAGAAGTATGATGAAAAACTAAAATTTTGGAGACTGGATACATTACCATTCTTACCAAAAGAATATAAATATGAAATAATACCAGCTGTTAAAAACCAATTTGAAATCGTAAAGACTCTATTACAGAGAAAAGACATTGATGAAATTTATAATGCGGGTGACTCTGGACGTGAAGGAGAATACATACAAAGACTAGTTTTTATGATGGCACATCCAAACCCGAATGCAAAAATGAAAAGAGTATGGATAGACTCACAAACAGAAGAAGAAATTTTAAGAGGAATAAAAAATGCAAAAGATTTATCTGAATATAATAGTTTATCAGATTCGGCTTATTTAAGGGCAAAAGAAGACTACCTAATTGGAATTAACTTCTCAAGACTACTTTCTATTATATTTGGAAAAAGAGTAGCAGGACAAATAAACGAAGAAAGAATATCTATTTCTGTTGGTAGAGTAATGACGTGTGTACTAGGACTTATAGTATATAGAGAAAGAGAAATTAGAAATTTTGTAAAAACAAAATACTATAAAATAATAGGAAAATTTGGAAAAGAAAATAAGAATTTTCTAGCCGAGTGGAAAACAACAGAAGAATCTAGCACATATAATTCTAATGAATTATATAATGAAAATGGTTTTAAAAAATTAGAAGATGCAAAAAAATTTATTTCATTTCTAAATGGAAAAACTGCAATTATACTCGATGTAAAAAAAGTAAAGCAAAAAGAAAATGCCCCACTTTTATTTAATTTAGCAGAAATTCAAAATGAATGTACTAAAAAATTTAAAATTAAACCAGATGAAACATTAAATATTATACAAAACTTATATGAAAAAAAACTAGTTACTTATCCAAGAACAGATGCAAGAGTTTTATCAACAGCAGTAGCAAAACAAATAAATAAAAATTTAAATGGCTTAGCAAAAAACTATAAAGACGAAGCCATACAGAGTTTTATTAATCAAATGATAGAAAAAAAATACTCTACAAATTTAATAAATACAAAATATGTAAATGATAATAAAATAACAGATCATTATGCAATTATACCAACAGGACATGGATTTGAGAATCTAAATGAATTACCTGAAATACAACAAAAAATATATAATATAATAGTAAAAAGATTTTTAGCAATATTTTATCCACCAGCAGAATTTAATAAAATATCTTCTACTATACGGAATAGAAAATGAAAGATTTTTTACAACAAATAAAGTATGTATTGAAGAAGGGTATCTTAAAGTATTAGGAGCTACTAAAAATAAAGAAGAACAAAATAATAAAATTGAATCACAAGATGTATTAAACTATTTAAAAAAAGGACAACAAATAGAAATTCAAAACATTGAAACTAAAGAAGCAGAAACATCTCCACCAACAAGATATACTTCAGGGTCTATGATATTGGCAATGGAAAACGCTGGTAAATTAATAGAAGATGAAGAATTACGAGAACAAATAAAAGGAACTGGAATTGGAACAAGTGCAACTCGTGCAGAAATTATTAAAAAACTAGAAAGAATCTATTATATAGAAATTAATCCTAAAACGCAAATTATTACTCCAACAAATAAAGGAGAAGTAATCTATGATGTGGTTTATAAAGCAATGCCAGATATGCTAAACCCCGAATTAACTGCAAGTTGGGAAAAAGGTTTAGAAATGGTGGCAAAAAAAGAAATAGAACCTAAAATTTTTATGCAAAAATTAGAAAACTATATTAAGACTAAAATTAATAAACTAGTAGTATAATTGCACAAAGAAAATATGCTGTAAAATTATGTTTTCTACAGATGTAATTTTAGTAAAGAAAAGTAAGGAGTGAAATTAAGTATGGAAGAATTAATTAAAATGGCAAAAAATGTAGCCCAAAATGCATATGCTCCATATTCAAATTTTAAAGTAGGAGCAGTTTTAAGGACAAAACAAGGCAAACTATATACAGGTTGTAACATAGAGAATAATGGGATTATGTCTATTTGTGCAGAAAGAGTTGCATTTATAAAAGCAATTTCAGAAGGAGAAAAAGATTTTGAAAGCATAACTATAACTGCTAATGGAAAAACTCCTTGTGGATATTGTAGACAATTTATAAGCGAATTTGTAGATAAGGATTTTGTAATTTATATTGACAAAAATAATAAAGTAGAAAAATATACAATTGAAGAATTATTACCAAAAAGCTTTTTACTGTAAATCATAAAATTACCTTTTAAAGAATAGTATTTAAAAGGTGATTTTTTATGAAAAAAATAGGCACTATATTAATAATAGTATTAATTTTATATTCAAACATTGTTTCTGCAGACGATATAGAAACACAAAATATTATTATTAATGAAATAAAAAATGAAGCGATACAAACGATTGCCAATTCTACAAATGAGCCAAATATTAATTCAAAAACAGCTGTGGTTATAGATAGACAAACAAAAGAAGTTTTATACCAAAAAAATTGTAATGAAAAAATGGCAATGGCTAGCACAACCAAAATAATGACAGCAATTATTACATTAGAAAACGCAAAACTAGAAGAAACTATACAAGTATCAAAAAAAGCAGCTTCAGTAGGTGGTTCAAGACTTGGACTGCATGAAGGAGATAAAATTACAGTAAATGATTTACTGTATGGACTAATGTTGTGTTCGCGGGAATGATGCGGCAGCTCAATTGGCAGAAACGATAGGAGGAAATTATGAAGGATTTGCTGAATTAATGAATAAAAAAGCACAAGAATTAGGGTTAAAAAACACGCATTTTGTTACACCACATGGACTAGATGACCCCAAACATTATACTACTGCAAAAGAATTAGCAATATTAACAGATTATGCCTTGGAAAATGAACAATTTGCTAAAATTGTTAATACAAGAATAAAGACAATTTTAATTAATGGAAAACAAAAAGAACTTTCTAATACAAATGAATTGCTAGGGAATTTAGAAGGTGTTAATGGAGTAAAAACAGGCTTTACAAACAATGCAGGAAGATGCTTAGTGTGTTCTTGCAATAGAAATGGAATGAATATTATTTCTGTAGTATTAGGTGCAGATACAAAAAAATTTAGAACAAAAGACAGCATAGAAATTATAGAATTTGTTTATGCTAATTACAAAAAGATTGATTTAGGAGAAATAATAGAAAAAGAATTTAAAAAGTGGGAAGAAAATTTTCAAAAAAATGTTCTTATTGAAAAAGGAGAAGAACAAGTATTAGAACTAAAATGGAATAACCCTTATAAAGAGTTTCCAATAAAAAAAGATGAAATAGATAAAATTAAAATTGAAATAGATGCTCAAAACAATTTTATAGCTCCAGTTTCCAAAAACAACCCAATAGGGCAAATAAAAATTTATATAGGGTCAAGAAAACTTAACACATTACAAATCTTTACTAAAGAAGCAATTAAAAGGAAAAACTTTTTAGAGTATTTTAAAGAAATAATTGGAGTATATGCAAACGTGTAAATTGTATTTTACCGTGTGAAAAATAAATATTTAAAAGAAAACTGTTGGGATCACATTTGTGAATCCCAACAGTTTTTTTCCAATAACTTCCCAGTTAATCCATGTTCATAAAGCTATTTTTTAGATTCGAAAGATACATAGCTAAAGAACGTTTGGCCTCCATGAGCTGCGCAAAAGAAACTTTTTCACGAGGTGGACATTTTTCATAATGTGAACACCTTATTACAGCGAAAACGTCTAATTCTGTATTAAACGTTTCGTATCCTTTTGTAATCCAAGGATACTTTTCAATACATTTATACAGATCTCTGACTTTTTCACAGCCACCGTTATTATCACTTGCTGCAGAAAGACGACGACATTCACTACCTACCAGCGAGCACAGGTGAGAACCCAAAAGAGTAAAACCAACAAAGTTAATGTCTTTTGGCACTTGCGTATAATACAGAGTGCCATTGGTTTTTAGAACAAATGACGAAATGCCACTTTTCCTTCTTTTGGCAAGTTCGTCAGGAGTAATTTCGACTAAGCCGAATGAAACAGTCTCGATAACTTCTCCGACTTTACTCCTAGAAACAAGACTAGCCAAATTATGAGTTTTTGGGTTAACTCTGTACTTTACTGCAAAAGTGGTTGTAATCTTACTTGCATTAAGACTTGTCACTCCTTCTAAGGTAACATTTTTAATAACAGTGTGAGACCGAGTAATTACTCTGAATTCTGGGGTAGTTGCAGTGATACTCATGATGTTAATTCCTCCTTGTTATTGGTGAGACAAGAGCCTCAGAGTTCCAAAGTTATGTAATATACATTATATTATATCACGTTATGTAAACACTGTCAATTTTATTGCAACCACATAATTGATTTTACACAACTTTTATAATTAATTTCACAATTATAATAAATTACAACATCTTCATTTTCTTTCTTAAAAGTTTCTATAATCGTGATACTATCTGATATTATCCCTATTAAAATTCCTAAAATCGTAATTATAAAAATAAAATACTGTTTTCAAAGACAGTATTTTCAGTAAATTTGGTTATCTATGATATTTTGTAACATTCTATAATAACCGTCTAAACTTATTTAAATTGGAGGCGCCAGCCAGAAAATAACCAGCCTTAAAGCCTCTATTTTCGCATAGTTTCGTACATCTACTGTTCAGATTTATTGCAATTTTACTGCAACCAGATAATTTATATTCTATTTATACCATATATTAATTGTAAATTGTAAATTTTTACTATATTTGCTTGCCTTTTTATGTAACATATTGTAATATATTATCAGCCTTTCTTGTCAAAAGGTAGTCTCTTACATAAGGACGGGAAGGGGTGGAGCACTTATGACAAACGCAGAACTAATTTTGCAACTAGTAGATAAATTATTAAAACAAAAAGAAGAAATTGAAACATTAAAATCTACTAAGGCAAGTACAAAAGATGAAAAAATGAAAGAAGATAATACATAATAGTATTGTCAAACAGGATAGAATGTTGTGGTCTATCCTGTTTTTATATAATGCAATGTTGTTTTTTATTGTATAGGAAAGTGATTTTTCCCATACAATAAAAAAGTATGTGTAGTTGTGATACACATACAAGCACAAATGACATTCGCAGAACTTTGAATGTTTTTGTTTAATGTAACTATATAATAACATCTTTTTATATATTTGTCAAATATTTTGCTACCAAAATTTTGAATTGTCCAAGATTCCTTAAATTTTTAATATTAAATAAACTATCTATCTCTTTATTATTTTATCTAATTCTATTTCTGCTTTTTTTACAAAAAAATTACTAGTATCAACAGGAATTTGTAAATTTATAATTTGTGTTTTTAATTTTTCTATTGTGTCTATATTGTCATTATTTGATACTGTCTCTACTTCAATTAAATTGTCTCCATTCTCTATACCTTTTATTGCTATTTCCAAGTCTCCTTTTCCATAAACAATATCCCTTTCTATAACATTCATTATTTCATAATAATTAATAGCTTGAAAGAAATTTACAGCCTCATCTATATTAAAAATATCACAATTAATAGATTCTTGACTTAGTATATCACCACTTTTGTTGAATTCTTTCTTTTTAAAAGTAATTTTTTTATTTCTGTTTTCTTTAAATTGATTTTCTATATCTCTTATGAGTATTGCATTTTTTAGAATCTCTCTACTAGTTAATTCTTTTATCTTACTTTTTAAAGTATTTGGTATCATAAATATATCATTCATTTTAAATCTATCTACAACTTTAAATCCCTTATCTTCTAGAATTTTACATAGTTCACTTATTCCACAATTTACTTTCATTGTTATTTCATTTTCTTGCTTTATTCCCATAATTTTTCTCCTATTTGTGTTATTTTTATTTAAAAATTATTACTGCAATTTTATTGCAACACCCATAATTTTTTATAATAATCTATGATACACCATATTAAATATAAAAATAAAATACTGTTTTCAAAGACAGTATTTTCAATAAATTGGGTTATTTGTGATATTTTGTGACACTTTATAATAACCGTCTAAACTTATTTAAATTGGAGCGAATGTCGTAGATATCTACAACTTTTTACTCTCTTAACGATTGATACAAATATCAATCAGTTTTATTTATTATATCATTTTTTTAATAAAATACAATACAAATGACTAAAAAATTCGATGTTATAAACCAAAATATTATGAAAAATCTTTACAATAGCCTTATTTTCTAGTATAATTATGTATTGTAAAAGAGGTAATTTAAATGACAAAAATATATGATTGGAAAAATAATATAAAAGAAAATGAATTAAATAATGTTATAGAAACTTTAAAAAATAATGAATTAGTTATACTTCCAACAGAGACAGTTTATGGACTTGCAGCAAGTGCTTTTTCAAATCAGGCTTGCAGTAAAATATTTACTGTTAAGGGTAGAGCCCAAGACAATCCTTTAATAGTTCATGTAGCAAATAAAAAAATGATTTATGATATTACAGAAAAGCCAAATGAAATAGAAGAAAAACTTATTCATAGCTTTATGCCAGGGCCATTTACACTTATACTAAATAGAAAAAAATGTATTTGTGATACTGTAACTTGCTTTCGGAGAAACAGTTGGGATTAGAATGCCTAGCCATCCAATAATTCATGAAGTAATTGAAAAAAGTAACATTCCACTTGCAGCACCTAGTGCAAACATATCTACTAAACCAAGTGGCACTTGTATAGAAGATATTAAAGAAGATTTTGAAGGAAAAGTAAAATTAATAGTTGATGGTGGTAAATGTAATATTGGAATTGAATCTACCGTTGTGAAGGTTATAGATGGTGTCCCTGTTATTCTTAGACCTGGATTTATTACTGAAGATGATATAAAAAATGTCGTACGGAAGTGTGAAACTTAGTGATAATTTGTTTAAAAAAGTTAAAGAAAATGAAAAAGTAGAAAGTCCTGGTATGAAATATAAACATTATGCTCCTAAAACAAAATGTATATTAGTACAAACAGGTATAAATCAAATATCCAAGATAAATGATAATTTAATCTCTAATAATAATTGTTGTGTACTAGGTTTTATAGAAGATAAAGAATATATTAATGTTCCTGAAAATAGATTTATTAGTTTGGGCAGTAAAAATAATCTTCAAGAGATTTCTAGTAATATTTTTTCTAGTTTAAGAAAAGTAGATAGATTAAATTGTGACATTGCATTTATTGAGGGATTAGAAGAAAAAAATTTAGGACTTAGTATAATGAATAGATTGGTTAGAGCTTGTCAAAATAATATTATATAAGTAAACAGGAGAACGAAGCATCGTTCTCCTGTTATGATTTTGGAAGTTGTTTCTTAATTCATAGCTACTCTGCACATTTCAAGGACGGACTCCTTAGTTTTGGCTCTTGCAAAGAAACATCCATTGTGGCAAAATGTTGCATCCTGTATGCCAGAAATTACGGGCAATGTCTGTTCATTTCCACCAGCCCATTCCTTAGGGAAAGAAACAAGCTGTTCAAACTTTTTCTCGATGGACGGCGGAACACTTTGCGCTGCCCAACCTCCTGCAGGATATGGAAAGATTACGAACTTTACATTGTAGTTGTGGGTTTGGTTATAGTTTACAACATCTTCTAGCCACGGCATTGTTTGTGCAGGAATCTCCAAAATCCCATCATTGATACATTCATATCTTTTTTGAAGTTCCTTTTTTGTAGCAACTTGTACGACCTTATCTTTTACGATTTCTTTTAAAATGTCAAATACAATTGCCTCAACTCTGCAAAAAGCATCGTCATAATTCGGAACTTCCATCCACGACGGAAGAAACTTTGGAATAAAACTAAAGGTATGATTGCTAACCTTCTCGCCATTGTCTTCCATATCTACTGGAATGATAACTTCTCTGTCAATTTGTTCTTTAACTGCCTTGATTTCATTATCATCTATAGATATTCCTTCCTCAGTCATGACATTTCTAATCACTTCCTCGGCAAACTCCTTCCATACCTGTCCTGCACTAGCATACTTCTCACCTGTAGGTCTGCATACATTAAAACCTGCCATATGGTGATCGAACATTCCACCTCCGATATCAATTACGATATCGAGTTTATTCAACTCATCAATGTTTCTTGTCCGCACCACATATGCACCAGTATTCATGTGTGCAATTTCAAGTATTGCAATGCCAACAACCTCATCACAATGAAATATTCCATTATGTGTACCAAAATTCATTGTGCATTTTGTGTTGCATCGTTCTCCTACTCCAATAATCATATTTCTACCTCCTCAAATTATTTCTTATTGTTTTTGTGAAAATATATTATTTCAACCCTATGATGTAACTAGGGGGTATATAGATAAATGCTAGAAAACTAACATAACTCAATTTTATTATATCATAAAAAGCTAGTTTCCGCAAATATTTCAACATTTAAAAGCTATTTTATATTATTAAATAAATATAATGCTACTTTATTTTGTTCTGTTGTTTCCATCTCCATAAGTTTAGCCATTGCAAACATTATAAGTTTATATTTTCCAAAATTTATAAGTGTAGTTCTATATTCTTCATCTATATCTTTTAACATGTTATCAAATTTCTCATAATTTTCTTTGGAATTATATATAAGACCAGAGCATTTGCTTTGGCTCATGCATACTGCTAATCTTAATTTATCTTTTATATCCATATTATTTATCATATCTATCAAATATTTTACTTTTTCATTTTCCATCTTCAAACTTCCTCCATATTAAAATCTTGTATCATTCTTCATTCTACTTTTTTCAGCTTTGTTTTCATTTGGTATGATTACTTTTCTATAAATATTATTGGCGATTTCATTATCATTGTTATCAAATATGCCATTTTTATATAAATCATCACTCACTATTTTATAGTTTTCATCTTCATCATAGCATATTCGCTTATGGAAATGGCTCATAATATTATGCCAAAAGTCTTTAAATTTTTTCAGTTCTTGTTTTACTTTTTCCTTTTCAGCCTGTAATTTGTCTATGATTTTATCTTTAGTATATAACTTATTTTTAAGATTACTAATTTCATCATCTTTTAACTCTAACTGATATTTTAGTGAACGATTTTCCTGTGCTATTTCAAAAGAATTATGTTCAAAATCTTTAATCGCCATATTTAAGTCATTTACACTTCTAACTGTTTTAGTAATATCTTTTACGTCTTTAGTATAATTTTTAAGTTTCTCGACATCCTCGTTTGAAATAACCATATTATTTTTGTTTAGCTTAGTAGGTTTTAAACTATCTAATATTGCATTAACATCTTTACTATAGTTATCAAGTTGTTTTGTTTGATTATTAGCTTTTACAAGTTTTCGTTCTTTCTGTTCTAGTTGTTTCTTTATTTTTCTATAATCTTGTTTTTGATAAACTAAAAGTGGACCAAAAAATTACGATTTTGTAATTGAAAAAC
>USIO01000035.1 GCA_900554815.1 uncultured Clostridium sp. | reverse complement strand
AGTACTGCTATGTTAAAGTAAAAAGGCAGTTGCTGGAAATGCAAACTTCTATTTATACACTTGACAAAAAGGGTAAAAAAGGTATATACATAAAATATAAAAAACGAAGAAGAAAAGCATGAAAAACCGGAAAGCGTTGAGAGAGTAACAGACAAGTAAAATAGAATAAAGATAGGTAAAACGTCTATCGTTTTTGTAATACGCAAAAACATAGGCGTTTTTTGTGGATTTATATATTTAGAGATTAAACAAGACCAAATTCTAATATTAAAATAAATTAAAGCCAAAAAAAATGTATAAAGAATAAATATTTATAAAATACAATAAATTAGCTATAATAAAATAAGAGCTACAAAAGGTACATAAAACAAAGGAGGAAACTAAATTGTATAAAACAAAGAAAACAAAAGGAATAACATTAGTATCATTAGTAATAACAATAATAGTATTAATAATATTAGCTGGAGTAGCAATAACTTTTGCAACAGGGCAAGATAGCATATTTAGTAAAGCAAACGAAGCAGCAAGCAAGTGGAACGAAAGTGCAGAAAAAGAAAAAGACACATTAGAAGATTTAATTTATGAATTAAATAGTAGGTCAATGGTGGAAGTAACAGATAATATAGTAATAAGTAAAACACCAGAAGACACAGAATGGACAACAGGAACGAGTATAACAGTAGAAGAAAATAATACAACAGTATATGTAAGACTATATAGCCAAACAGTAGACCATGAAACAGCCGTAAACAATACAACAACTAGAAATTAAACTAAACGCTTTTGGGCCAACGTCTCACCAAAAATCAAAATACATTTACATTACTAATTCTATTGCATAAACATAGTTAATATGATATATTTATTTTGAAAAAGACAACAATAAAGGAGGAATATAAAAATGCTAATTATTGGATCAGACCATGGTGGATTTAAACTAAAAGAAGAAATAAAAAAATATTTAGATGAAAAACAAATAGAATATAAAGACTTTGGAACAGATTCTGAAATTAGTGTTGACTATCCAGATATTGCAAAAAAAGTATGCAAAGAAGTGCAAAAAAGTAAAAAAAATAAGGGAATATTAATTTGTCGTTCTGGATATGGAATGGCTATGGTAGCAAATAAATTTAAAGGAATTCGTTCAGCACCTTGTTTTAACGAACAATCTGCTAAATTTTCAAGACTACATAATAATGCAAATGTATTAGCTTTGGGAGCAGATTATATAACAACTAATGAAGCAATTTGTATACTTAGAATCTGGCTAGCAACTGAATTTGAAGAAGGACGACATAGCTATAGACTTAAATTAATAGAAGAAATAGAAAACGAAAATATGAAATAAAGGAAGGTATACTTATGTGGGGAGATATTGCTATTGCATTCCTGTTAGCTGTTATAACAGCATTTGTAATAACACCATATACAATTAAATTGGCAAATAAAATAGGAGCTGTTGATACACCAAAAGATGCAAGAAGAATGAACAAAAAAACAATGCCAAGGTTGCGGTGGGATATCTGTTATTGCTGGTTTCCTTGTATCTGTTATATATTTAATTATTGTAATGTCAATTGAAGGCACAATTAATTTAGGTGGGGAAGAGCAATATGGGTTTAAATTACTTGGTTTTTTAGGTGGTATTATTGTTTTAGCAATTACTTGCTTTATTGACGACGTAAAAGGAATTCCACCACTTACTAAATTAGCTGGACAATTAATTGCTGCAATTATTGTTATTTATAGTGATGTAAGAATAGAAAACTTAAATTTACCATTTTTTAACCAAATTGGACTAAACTATGTTGCATCTATTATCTTAACATTAGGGTGGATTGTAGGAATTACAAATGCAATTAATTTAATTGATGGATTAGATGGACTATCTTCAGGCATTTGCATTATATCTAGTATTTCATTATTAATTATATTTTCACTAAATGATTCACCAATAATTGCTATTATTCTAATTACAGCTTTAGCAGGATCTTTAGTAGGATTTATTCCATTTAATTTTAACCCAGCAAAAACTTTTATAGGAGACACAGGATCTAATTTTTTAGGATATAGTTTAGCTGTTATTTCCATTTTAGGAATTGCAAAAACATATACTGCAATTGTAATTGTAGCTCCACTAATTGTTCTGGCTTTACCAGTATTTGATACAATTTGGGCAATAATTAGAAGAACAATAAAAGGGAAATCACTAAAAGCATTTATGCAAGCAGATAAAGGACATCTACACCATAGACTAATGGCAAAAGGCTATACTCAAAAACAAGCAGTTTTTATATTATATGGAATTAGTGCTACATTTGGTATGTTTGCTGTAATCTTACTAGATAGTGGCATATGGAAAGCACTATCATTTGCACTAATGGTAATAGCTGTAATTGGTATTGGATATAAAAATATATTTAAAATAAAGGAATTGGAAAGTGATAAAGATGAAAAATAATTATGATTTAATTGTTGTTGGAGCAGGTCCAAGTTCTATTTTTCTTGCTTATGAACTAATTCAATTAAATAAATATAAAAATATACTTTTAATAGAACAAGGAAAGCCAGTAGAAAAAAGAAATTGCCCAATAGAAAGGCTAGGCCAATGTGCAAAATGTAAGCCATTATGCGATATTACATGTGGATTTTCTGGCGCAGGAGCATTTTCTGATGGTAAATTATCTTTATATAATCCAGAAGATGAAGACATTCATATTGGTGGAATACTACATGAATATATAGGAGTTGAAGAAACAAAAAAACTAATAGACTATGCAGATAAAATTTATTTGGAATTTGGAGCAGAACAAAAACTAGAAGGTATTAGTTATAAAGAAGAAGTTAAGAAAATATATAATAAAGCAAAAAAAGAAGGAATACACTTAATTGATATTCCAATTAGACATTTAGGAACCGAAAAAAGCCATGAATTATATGAAAGAATTGAAAAATATTTAGAAGAAAAAGGAATTTCTATATTATTTAATACAGCAGTATGTGATCTAATGATAGATAATGGAACTATTACAGGAGTAAAAGTAAAACCTTCTAAATATGTTGAAGACAATTCTTATGAACAAGTAGAAAAAATATATTCTAATAATGTTGTTTTAGCTGTTGGAAGAAAAGGTGCCAATTGGTTATCAAACATGTGCGAAAAACATGGAATTAGTACAAAAGCGGGAATAGTAGATATTGGAGTTCGTTACGAGTTACCAGATGAAATTATGGCAGACATTAATAAATATATGTATGAAGGAAAATTTGTAGGAAGGCCAGGGCCATTTAACGATAAAGTAAGGACTTTTTGCCAAAACCCAAGCGGTTTTGTTTCAACAGAAGTATATGATAATAAATTAACTTTAGTAAATGGACATTCATATAAAGAAAGAAAAAGCAAAAATACAAATTTAGCTTTATTAGTTTCACATCATTTTAACTATCCATTTAATAAACCTATTGAATATGGAAGGAACATAGCAGAAAACTTAAATGCATTAGGAGCAGGAAATGTATTGGTACAAAGACTAGGAGATATTAGAAGAGGAAAAAGAACATGGGAACATGAACTAGCCAAAAATTCTGTAGAACCAACATTAAAATCTGCTGTTCCAGGAGACATTACATTTGCCATAGGATATAGAACAATGTCAGATATTTTAGGATTTATTGGAACATTAGACAAAGTAATAGAAGGATTTGCTAATCCAGATAATTTGCTATATGCCCCAGAAATCAAATTTTACAGTAATCAAATAAATATTAACAACAAATTCGAAACCAATATAAAAGGTCTATATTCTATTGGAGATGGTGGAGGAATGACAAGAGGACTAATGATGGCATCTTGCTCTGGAATTCAAATGGCAAGAATATTAAATGAATGTTTATAATGGTAAATTTGTAAAATCAAATGTAAACTTAAAATATATAGAACTAAAAAATAAATAAAAATAATTGCATTTAGAAAGTTTCTACACTTAACAAAAAGGAAAAAAATGTAAAAACATAAGAGGGGAGAAGAAATGAATAATATCGTTAAACCCGTTGGTACAGTAAGAGAGAAGTGTTTTAGAGAAAAAGCAATTACTTAAATCTTTGTGGAGTACATATTCGGCTTTTGCAAATTCAAAAGGTCGGAATAATTATTTTAGGAGTACAAGAGAATAAAGAAAACAATATATGTACTGTAAAAGGTGTGGAAAATGTAAATAATATTCTAAAAGATTTTTGGAATACTATAAATAATAAAGAAAAAGTTAGCCAAAATGTTATTAATGATGATAATATTTATATATTAGAAATTGAAAATAAAAAAATTATAGTAATAGAAATATTAAAGGCAAATAGAAGAAATAAACCTATTTATATAAATAACAATCCAATGACAGGAACATATAAACGATTTCATGAGGGAGATTTCAAATGTTCTGAATATGAAATTAAAACAATGATTAGTGAGAGTAATGAAAAAACAAAAGACCAAATAATATTAGAGGAGTACGATATTAAAAATAGAAAATAAGGAAACTCTAAATGATTATAGAATTATATTTAAAATACATAAAGGAGAATATTATGGAGAAAAAAGAATTTGTAATAGGTTTTATAACTGGCAGACCTAATGTATGTAATATTATTAACACCTATTATAAAACAATATTAAATCAATTAGGAGAAAGCGCTAATTTAAATTTTTACATATTATATGATTTAAACTATAATCATACTACAAAAGAAGAATTCTATAACATTAATAAAGAAGTATACGAATCGGGAGTAAAAATAAGACATATTGGAATAGAAGAAATGGACTTAGAAAAAGCAATTGTTCAAGAACAATATAATTTATCAGAAGCAGAAGTAAATTTATTTATGGGATATGGGTATTGTAGAGCAAGGAATACAATTATGTATTATGCATTAAAAAACAATGTAGACTATTTACTATTTTGGGATGATGATGAATACCCTGTTGCATGTTTAAAAGAAAATAATAAAATTTCATGGATTGAACAAGAAAACATTAAAGAACATATGAAATATATTCAAAAATCCAATATTACATTTGGATATAGATGTGGATATAATTCACCAGTACCATATATTGACTTTAACAAATATATTTCAGAAATTGACTTTAAAAATTTTATTGATGCAGTTAGTAATGAAGCTGTCTCTTGGAAAAATATAAGAAATAATATGGAAGAAAATGGAATTACTTATGCACAAAAAGCTATAATTGAAGAGAAAAAAATAAAACGACTGTATAGACTTGGAATTGATGAATGGCTACTTGGTTCCGGAATTTGCATAAACATTACAGACATTGAAAAAATACCAGCCTTTTATAATCCACCAAATGCCAGAGGAGAAGATGCATTCTTTTCAACACTTTTAGGGACAGCTAAAGTATACAAAATTCCAACTTATCACTTCCATGACGGATTTTTACAATACACACAAATTATGGAAAAGAAATACCCGGACAAGCTAAAAAAAGTTGAAATAGAAGAAAAAAACATAAGAAAAAGATTTATAGATGCTGCAATTGGATGGATAAAATACAAACCTTTATTACTATATATTACACATAGACAACAATATACTCAAACAATAGCTAAAACTTATGAACAGCTAAAATTAAGTATTCCAAAAATGAATGAAGCTTTTAATTGCAATGATTTTTCTGAATTACTAGTAGAACTAGAAAAATACGATACCAATGTGCATAAACACTATTGGGAATACATTAAAATAAATAATATATGGAATAAAATAAAAACAAAAGGAAGAGAAAGACTATATGCATAAAACAAATATAAGTATTAAATGGTTACAATTTTAACAACTAAAAAAGAAACACCATTATGGTGTTTCTTTTTTACAGATAAGTAAAAATTTTGCCTCAAAATCATAGATAAAATTTAGCTCTTCGATTGAGGACCTTTCGGGAAATACATTCCAGCCCATTTTATGGGCCCAAGAACCATCATTCTCAAGCCGGGCGAAGTGGAAATCATAAATATATTTTTTCCACCACAAACATTTCTCCACAATGGGAAATAACCCCCAAAAAGCCAGAATAATTTGGTCTTGGCTGGTACGAATTGGAACATTTTTCGACATTTGTTGCAACTCGTATCCTAATTCGTTAAACTTTTCTGCTAGACATTTAAAAATATTTGGATTTTCCAACTGAAAGGTTCTAGGAAACAACTGTGCAGTATTTCCGTGATGGTCATAGATGTTTAAAACATACCCAAGACAGTTTTGCCGAGTCCTGTGTGCCATGTTTTTACCCTCCATAAAAATATTTTATAATTTTATTGTAACACAAAATCTACTATAATACAAATTTTGCAAAATTCATGTTTTTTAAAAATATACTAGTGATTTTTAACAATATATGTTACAATAATTTTGTAAAAAATAAATGAAGGAATAAATAGTAAAATTAATTATTGACTTCTATGAACAAATACTATATAACAAGCAAATTACTTACAATCATTGAATAAGAAAGGAAATAGAAATGTATTTAATAGTAGGACTAGGAAATCCAGAAATAGACTATTCTAACACCAGACACAATATGGGCTTTAATGTAATAAATAAAATAGCACAAAAATATGAAATAGATATTTCAAGAAATAAATTTAAAGGACTATATGGTACTGGAATAATAGAAAATAATAAAGTCATTTTATTAAAACCACAAACCTTTATGAACCTAAGTGGAGAAAGCATAATTGAATTTAAAAATTTTTACAAATTAGAAAATAATGAAATTATTGTTATTTATGATGACATGGACTTAAAAGTGGGAGAAATTAGAGTAAGAAAAAAAGGCGGGCCTCGGAACTCACAATGGAATGAAGTCTGTTGTACATTATTTATCTTCAGACGAATTCCCAAGAGTACGAGTAGGAATTGGAAAACCACAAGAAAATATAGATGTAATAGAATATGTTATAGGCGCTATACCAGAAGAAGAAAAAATAGCTTTACAAGAAGGAATAGAAAAAGCAAAGAATGCAACAATTGAAATAATAAAAAATGGTATAGACTATAGCATGAATAAATATAATAGCAAATGAAATGAGGAAATCAAAAATGTATGACATTATCATTAAACAAGAACAAGAAGAAGAACAAATACTACTAATGGAAAATGGAAATTTAGTAGAAATGTATGACATAAAAGAAGAAAATATAGAAGAAAATATTTACTTAGGAAAAGTACAAAATGTATTACAAGGAATGCAAGCAGCATTTGTTAATATTGGAGAAAATAAAAATACTTTTATTCATTTAAAAGATATTTTGCCAAAACAAGACACAAAGGATTCAAAAGAAATTGTAAAAACAGAAAACATTAAAGAATTAGTTAAACCAGGGGATCCTATCTTGGTACAAGTAAAAAGGGCAGAAAGCAATAAAAAAGGTGCTAGGGTTTCAAAACATATTAGCATGCCTGGCAAATATGTTGTACTTCTACCAGAAACTCGGAGTAATTACAATATCACAAAAAATAGATGACATTACAGAAAGAAAAAGATTACTCAAAGTAGTAGAAGAAGTATTACCAAATAATTGTGGAGCAATAATTAGAACATCAGCTGCAAAAAAAGAAAAAGAAAAAATAGAAACAGAAATAAAAGAACTATATAATAAATGGGTAGAAATAAAAGAAAACTCAAAAAATATACAAGTAATTCCCAGACTAATATATAAAAATAATAATATTCTAAAAAAAATGCTAATAGATTTAACAGATAAAACAATACTTCATATTTTTGTAAATACTATAGAATTAAAAGACAAAGTTTTGAAAATCCTACAAGAAACAAAAAGACCTAACATAGAATTACTATTAATAAACGAAAAAGAAATGCATTCACTATACGATATTCAAAATCAAATAGAAAAAACAAATTCTAGAAAAATATGGCTAAAATGTGGAGGATTTATTACAATAGACAAAACCGAAGCATTAACAGCAATTGATGTTAATTCTGGCAAATATATTGGTACTAAAAATTTAGAACAAACAGTATATATAGTTAATAAAGAAGCAACAATAGAAATTGCAAAACAATTAAAATTAAGGGATATTGGTGGAATTATTATTATTGATTATATAGATATGAAAGAAAAAGAAAACCAAGATAAAATTATAAATTTATTAAAAGAAGAACTAAAAAAAGACAGATCAAAAACACAAATAATGGGATTTAGCAAGTTAAACCTATTAGAAATGACAAGGAAACATATATTAGGATAAAAGGGGGAAAACAATTATATGGATTTACAAGTTATATTACCATTTTTAGGAGCATTAATAGTATTATTTATTATTTTAAAAATACTATCTCTACCAATTAAATTAATTATAAAATTAGTTGTTAATGGACTAATTGGTGGATTAATTATATTTATAATTAATTTAATTGGTGCAAACTTTGGATTTACTATTACACTAAATTGGCTAACAGCTATTATTGTTGGAGTTTTAGGAATACCACGGAGCAATGATTATTGCTGTTTTACAATTTTTTATATAAAATTATAATCAAAACAAATTAAAAAAGAGGATGGGGGATACTTATTATCCCAAAATCCTCTTAATTTCTTCATGTCTTTTAACTTTTTGAGTTGTAGTTTTTATTAAAGGCTCATCTGTAACAGTAACTTTTCGAACATACTTATAAGCAGGAAGAGTTTTATTAATTTGCTTAACTTCTTTTAAAATAATATCATAATAATCTTCCTTTTTTGCTTCTGGAAAAATTTCTTTTATAATTTGCTCATTATATACTATTTTTGCACACAACTCTAAATCCTCATCCTTTGTTGGTTTTCCATAAACAATAGATTCACTAACAAAAGGAATTTTATTAATAAGATTTTCTAATTCTTCTGGAAAAACATTTTTTCCGTTTTTTAATACAATAACACTTTTTTTCCTTCCAGTAATAAAAATGCATCCATCTTTATCTAAATATCCCAAATCACCAGTATAAAAATAACCATCTTTTAAAGCTTCTTTGGTTGCTTGACTATTATTATAATAACCAAGCATAATATTAGGCCCCTTAGCAATAATTTCTCCAACCCCATTTTCATCTGGATTAATAATTTTTAAATCTACACCTTTTAAAGGAACTCCACAAGAACCAGGCTTTTTTAGTCTATCAGTTTCACCACATAGAACAGGAGAAGTTTCTGTTAAGCCATAACCTTGGTCCAGCCTTAAGCCAAAAGAAGTTAAACCTTTAATTACTTCTTTACTCATAGGAGCAGCTCCATAAATAATTAAATCCAAATGTCCTCCTAACTCGTCAAGAATTTCCTTATAAACTTTTCTTCTAATATCAATACCACACCTTGCCAAAAAATTAGTAATAGGGAGCATTATTTTTATAAGTTTTAATTTACCAGCTTTTTCAATTCCTTTCATAATTTTTTTATACATTGCTTCTAACATAAGAGGAACACAAACAAAACCAGTAACTTTATATTCTTTTAAATTTTGAACAACATGTTTTAAACCATCACAAAAAGCAATAGTAATACCACAAGTAATACCTGTTAGAAAAGTGCAAGAACATTCAAAAGTATGGTGCAATGGTAAAAAGGACAAAAATACGTTTTCTGGTTTAATATTAACAATACTTCTAATTTGGTTAATATTACTACAAATATTATGCTGAGATAACATAACAGCTTTAGCAATAGAAGTAGTACCAGAAGTAAATAACATTGAAGTCATTTTATTTCTATCTATTGTAATATTATTTAACCTTTGGTCTCCAGATGCAATTAAATTTTTACCTTCTTCTATTAATTGCAAATAAGATAAAACATTTTCTGAATTAGAAGGAAAATCCATACAAATGTAAAACTTTAAATTACTAGACTTATTTACTCTAATTTTTTCTAATATTTCTAAATATTTATGATCAAAAACAATGGCTTCTACTTCACTTCTAATAATTAAACTTTCAATTTCATTATCTGGAAGAGACTTGTCGAGAGGAACAACAACAATATTTGAAGTAGTGATTGCTAAATAACTAACACACCATTCATAACGATTAGGAGCAATAATTGCTACACGCTTGTTTTCTAACCCTAAATCAATTAGCTTTGTTCCCAACCCATTAATATCGGACTGAAAGTCATTATAAGTTTTTTGAATATACTGAGGATTTTTAGATTCGGGATTGCTTTTATAAATAAAGGCAATTTTATTTCCATAAAGCTTTGTAGTGCGTTCTAACAAATGTTTAAAATCTAAAACTTCTTCTGGCTGATATAAACAATTTTCTTTCATATAGACCTCCATTTATTAATTTATATTCATTGTAAATGTTTTTTTAAAAATAATCAATACAAAAGGCAAAAGTTAGTAAATAATGTAAGATATAAATTGACATAAAACGAATATTTTCGTATAATAAGCAATATAAAATACAAAATAGGAGAAAATGATGAAAGTTGGTTTTATATCATTAGGTTGCTCTAAAAATTTGGTAGATACAGAAATGTGTATAGGCCTATTTAAAAAGAATAACTTTACTATTACAAATAACCCAAAAGAAGCAGATATTATAGTTATTAATACATGTGGATTTATTGAAAGTGCCAAAAAAGAAGCTATTGATACTATATTAGAGATGGCAGAATATAAAAAAGGCTGTTGCAAGTATTTAATAGTAATGGGATGCCTAGTACAAAGATATAAAGAAGAACTAGAAAAAAACTTACCAGAAGTAGACTTATTTTTAAAAATTGATGACTACAAAAATATTTGGGAAAAAATAAATAATCTAATTAAAGCAAATAGTTACACTTGCAAAGACTTACAATATTTAAATAGGGTAATTTCAACTGGAAATACAACAGCATACTTAAAAATTGCAGAGGGTTGTAGTAATTATTGTACTTATTGTGCAATTCCATACATAAGAGGAAACTATGTATCTAGACCTTGGGAAGATATTATAAAAGAAGCGGAAAGCTTAGCAGCAAAAGGATTCAAAGAATTAATTGTTATTGCACAAGATACAACTAAATACGGAATCGATTTATATGGAAAAAGTATGTTACCACAATTATTAAACACACTTAGTAATATAGAAGGAATTAGCTGGGTAAGATTTTTATATGCTTATCCTGAAAGTATTACAGAGGAACTAATAAAAACAGTTAAAAACAATAATAAAATATGTAATTATTTTGATATTCCAATTCAACATATTTCGGATACAATTTTAAAAAGAATGAATAGAAAGACAAACAAAGCAGAAATTATAAGTTTAATAAAAAGAATAAGAACTAAAATACCAGAAGCCATAATAAGAACGAGCTTAATTGTTGGATTTCCAGGAGAAACAAAAGAAGATTTCCAAGAATTAGCTGAATTTGTTAAACAAACAAAATTCGACAAATTAGGAGTATTTATGTATTCTAAGGAAGATGGAACACCTGCGCAAAAATTACCAAACCAAATTCATACCAATACAAAAAAGGCAAGACATAAAGTAATAATGGAAATACAACAAAAAATATCAAACGAAAACTTAAAAAACAAAATTGGAAAAATTTACAATACACTAATAGAAAACCTAACCGAAGACAAAAAATATTATATAGGCAGAACCTATGCAGATGTACCAGAAATGGATGGTATAGTATTTATAAAAAATAAAGAAAACTTAAAATTTGGAGAATTTGTAAATTGCAGAATAACAGATGTTTTAGACTATGACTTAATTGGAGAAATAATTTAAAAAAAATGGACTTTTAAGTCCATTTTTTTAATAATTTTCAGATTTTATTTCGAAGTAACTTTGAGGATGTTTACATACTGGACAAATTTCTGGAGCAGATGTTCCAACAACAATATGTCCACAATTTCTACATTTCCAAATAACAATACTTCCTTTTTTAAATACTGTACCTTCTTCAAGATTTGCTAATAATTTTCTATATCTTTCTTCATGCTCTTTTTCAACAGCAGCAATTCCTTTAAATGTAGCAGCAATTTCCTTAAAACCTTCTTCTTCTGCTTCTTTAGCGAATTTAGCGTACATGTCTGTCCATTCATAATTTTCACCAGCAGCAGCATCTGCTAAATTTGCTTTTGTATCTCCAATACCATTTAAATATTTAAAATGAAGCTTAGCGTGTTCCTTTTCATTTTCAGCTGTTTCTAAAAATAGAGCAGCAATTTGCTCATAACCTTCTTTTTTTGCAACGCTTGCAAAATATGTATACTTATTTCTAGCTTCTGATTCACCAGAAAAAGCAGCTTTTAAATTTTGTTCTGTTTTTGAACCTTTTAATTCCATAATTAAATACCTCCTTATTCTAAATACAAAATCATAATAAAATAAAAAAACAAAAAAGTCAACCTTTTTATATTTATTATTTTCTAAGAAGTATATTTTTATTTTTACTATTTGCATGAAATTTTAGCTAAAACAAAAGAACATACTATAAAAAAACGAAAATTTGTTAAATAAAATTGAAAAATATATAGAAAGAACTAAAAAAACATGATATAATCAAGCCACAATCATATATGATTGTCATAGAATTATACTAATTCTATGAACAATGTCTAGAGAAGGAGGACTTACTGTGGAAAAGACCTTTGTTTTGCGGACAGAAGCAATTTTAGCATCGGTTAATCCTACATTACGATTTGGAGGAGACAACACTATTGTTATTCCAATGGCAATATTACAAAATCTGTACAGATATGATGGACTTCCAGAAAAACAAAAATTAGCTGCTCAGTTCATTGAATATATTGATTCTCTCCCTATAGAAGAATTAATATGTTCTCAAAAAGGATTTAAACAGCAAAATGGTAGTTACCTAAAAATTGTAGAAAATCAGGAGGAACTTGACGAATCAATTCAAAAATTAGGAGATTTTTCAAGATTAGATAAAAGGGTATTTCAAGTATGCTTGGATTTAAAGAAAAAGGAAGAAAGAAAAGTAATTCTAATTTCCAAAAATCCTTCTATAAGGATGAAAGCGTTTCAACTTGGAATAGAAGCCCAGATGTTTAAAGACGAAATTTTTCCACCGCCAAAACAACAATATAAGGGTTATGTGAACGTATCGGCATCACAAACAGTTATTTCAAAGTTGTATCGCAATGGGGAAATTTCGCTAAAAGAAATTTACCAATATGGTGATATTGAATGGTTTGAAAATGAATTTCTAATTATTGAGTCTGAAAGCGGGTCCGCTTTGGGACGCTACACCAATGGAAAGATTGTTCCTCTAACTTACAGCAAAAAACTCCCAGTAGGATGTAAATCATTAAATGTAGAGCAGACTATGCTTTGGGAATGTTTGCTTGCACCACCAGAAATAGCACCACTGGTAGTAGTAAAAGGAGCTGCTGGAACAGGAAAAACATATTGCTCAATTGCAATGACCTTGGAAAAACTAAGAGGTTATTCTCTTGAAGAACTATATGATCAGATTCTAGTTGCAACTCCAACAGTTACTGTAAGCAATGAAAGTATTGGATACTTACCAGGAACTATTGACGACAAAATTGGACCTTATCTTGGAGGGATTATAGATAACATAAAAGCAATTTTCAGGGAAAAGAATATGGACTTAACAAACAGAGATTTGAAAGCAAATGCACAAGAACTATTTGAAAGGGGTTTCATTGAAATTCAACCAATAGGTTTTCTGCGTGGTAGGACAATACCAAGAACAGTATTTATAATTGACGAAACGCAAAACATTAGCCCAAGTGACATTCACGACATTGTCACAAGGGCAGCACAAGGTTCTAAATTCATCTTTTTGGGAGATCCAGACCAAGTTAACAACCCAAAATTAAACACAAGATATAATGCATTGGTATATCTTTCTGAAAAGATGAAGGGAAGTGTAAATTGTTGGCAAATTACATTGAATAGTGATAAATCAATTCGTAGCGCTTTGGCACAAGAAGCACTAAAAATCCTGTAACTCTAAATAATAGGGTATCCTAGTTGGATACCCTAAACTTATATATTTATACAAATTTTATTTTTAAAAGTAGTTAGGTATTTTAATATTTCCTACTTTATTTGGCTATATTTGGCAAATTATGTCGAAAGAAAATACTTGACAATGATGAAGAAGTAAAAAAGATGGCATTTTTACACGAAAAATGGGAAAGATATTATGAAAGTGGAATTGCAGATGCAAGAGAAAATTACCTTTTTTACTTTAACATAGCAGTACTTCCTCTCGCCTGGCACTACATTATTCATAAGATGAAGGGAAACTACAAACTTTTATATGTACACTTGACAAAAAGGGTAGAAAAGGTATATACATAAAATATAAAAAAATAAAGGAGAAG
This sequence comes from uncultured Clostridium sp., assembly GCA_900554815.1. Taxonomy (GTDB): domain Bacteria; phylum Bacillota; class Clostridia; order TANB77; family CAG-508; genus UMGS1754. The sequence continues at coordinate 66 of USIO01000035.1, read as the reverse complement.
AACATGAAAAACCGGAAAGCGTTGGGAGAGTAACACACACACACACACACACACACACAAGTAAAA
>USIO01000034.1 GCA_900554815.1 uncultured Clostridium sp. | reverse complement strand
CGAAACAAGCGAAAAAGGAGACGGAAGCCAGTCCAGCTGGAACCAGGACTACTCTCACTTTCCTTACTTGGCTCTTCCGTTCTTCCCTCGTGGAGGCTTTTACAGCGACTCTGCCGCTGCAGGAGTGTTCTCTTTCGGCGACGCTTGGGGTGGCAGCGGCATCCACTATGGCTTCCGCGTAGTCGCACTTTAAAATATCCCTTTTCCCTTTTTTCCTTTTCTTCGGCAGTTGCCCAGAAAGAGAAAAAACGTAAAATACGGACAAGATACATTATTCATAATAAAACATGCGAAAAAAATATAAGAATAAATGGTATTGTAGATTGACAAACTTTTAATTTTCATTATAAATTTGGGATTAAACTGTAACTACTCTAACTTTCCTTACTTGACTAATCCGTTCTTCAAACGTGGAGGCAATTACAACAACTCTACCAATGCAGGAGTGTTCTATTTCAACAACGCTTGGGGTGGCAGCAACAACAACTATGGCTTCCGCGTAGTCGCACTTCGACACACAAAGAATATTTAAGAATTCTATCCCAGATGGGTATACCTTCAAGGAGGGTACCGAGAGATTTGCTAAAAAAATTTATACTACTGGATTTGTGTCAAAGAAGTTTAATTCCTTTGGTATTAGCGTTTGCTTCTAATATCATAAACACATGAATAATATTTTCGTTTTAGTAATTTATTAAAATGAACATCCGAAAATATACCTAAAATATATAAAAACCGGTTGACTATATTTTCAACCGATTTTTATATATTTAAAATAATTTAATTATTTAATTCTAATAAGTCTTCTTCGATTTTTTCATAAGTTTTGTCTGTTAGCAAAAAATCGCATTGTTGAAGTATTTTATTTTGAAGATTATAAGAATTACAATGAGAAGAATGGCCTAACCAAGAATTAATTCTTTGTAATGTTTTTGGAATATCTAATTTGTTTTGATAATATTTTTTATTCCAAATGCGAACATTATTCTTTATTTTCTTTTTACTATTATTTCTTAATAGCAAATGTGTTGAAAAAATTCTATATCCACAAAAGTCAACTCCCATTTTATGTGGATAATATTTTGACTTTTCGTTTAACTTTAAATGCAAACTCTGCTCTAAAAAATTAGTAATATTTTTTTTAAGATAAATACATTCTTGCTTAGTTCTAGCAAGCAAAACAAAGTCATCCATATAACGAACATAGTACTTTATTTTTAATTTTCTTTTAATGTATTGGTCTAATTCGTTTAAATATATATTTGCAAAAAATTGAGAAGTATAATTTCCAATAGGAATACCGTAATTCATTAATATTTGTTTTCCTATCAAAAATAATAATTTTAGTAAAATCTAATAAATCTTTATCTTTTATATACTTTTTCATAATTTTAAATAAAATAGCTGGATCAATGCTATAAAAAAATTTAGAAATATCGCATTTTAAAATCCAAAAATTATTTTGTGTTCGCTGGTAAATTCGCATATATTTTTGTACTTGACACACAGCTTTATGAGTACCTTTATCTTTTAAACAAGCAAAAGAAGTAGAAATAAATTTTGGAACAATATATGGCTTAATAAATTCTTCCACATACCATTGATGAACAATTCTATCTATAAAAGGAAGAGCACAAATAATTCTTTCCTTAGGCTCATAAATTTTAAAAGAAAAATATTGCCCAAGACGGTATTTTTTATTTCTAATATTGTTTTCTAAGTTTGTAATATTATTTTCTAAATTAAATTCGAATTTTATAACTTCATATTTGTAAACTTTATTTTTTCGAGCTCTTTTATAAGCAGACATTAGTTTTGAAAAACTGAGTTTTTGATAAAAGCAATTTCTTATCGTTTTAGGCATGAAGTAATCCAGGCTCCTAAAATATTACAAATATCGGTTATATGCTTACACCAAGTTTGATAATTTTGCAAAGATATGTATTTACAATTGTAAGAAATTCTAACAAAAACTTTTAAAAGTGTTAGGTTAATGTCTAATTCATTTAAATAACGTAGTTTTTCCTTTTTATCATAACTTTTAATAGAGTGCATTAAAATTCTTAAACCTTGGTATAAATTTTCTCGAATTTCTTTTACAAGAGCGAAGTTCTCAGATTTTGGATACTTTTTAGTTAGATTATAAGTGTAATAAATTAATTCAACATATTTTTGATAAATTGATAAATTTCCCATTTTGCCTCCATAATTTAATTTTTATATATTTTTACTAAATCGTCATGAATATTAGATAAAATTTCAAAAGATTGTTTTAAATTAATAGAATTTATATCTAATTTTACTAATTTATTAATAATTTCTTTTAATTTTAAATTATTTATATAATCAGAGTAATTATTAATTGCCTCGTAATTAGAATCAATAAGTTCAAAATCAATATTTTCTTTTTTTAAGATTGTAATATAATATTCTAGCCTATTTCCAGGGAATCCACATTTAATAACATTTTCATTTAACTTTGTTAATTTAAACCCTAATAATTCAGATAAAAATTTAGCATCATCTTCTAATGCAATATAAAAAACACCACTTTTAAAAAGATATATTTTTCCGAGGATTTTTGCCTTTACACTTTAGATATAAATTGTGTAATTTACTCATAACTAGTAACCTCCTTTCCACATATATTTTTCCCGAGGACAAAATAAACTGAACTATATATATAATAACTATATAGAAATTAAAAAAACAGCGAAATTTGTCGAAAAACTAAAAAATATAAGAACTAAAATCAAAAAAATAAAAACATTATTATATATAAATATATAATAATGCTAAATAAAGAAGGAAGAAAACAAAATGGAAAAAGTTAATCATACTTAAAAAAAACAAAGTGGGACAAACAAAATTTTTAAAAGCTTAATATTACAACATAATTAAACTAATTAAATTCCAAAATCCAGTAGTTAACATACAAATTACAATACCGCATAATGTTGGAATAGCAAATGCAGCAAATGTCCATTTCCAACTATTAGTTTCTTTTTTTATAGTTAATAAAGTAGTAGCACAAGGGAAATGTAGTAATGTAATAATCATAAAATTAATAGCAGTAAGAATGGTCCAACCATTTTGAATAAGAATATTCCCAATTTGTGTTATATCATCTAAATCTACTAAAACACCTCGAGACAAATAACTCATTAAAACAATAGGCAAAACAATCTCATTAGCAGGAAGCCCTAAAATAAAAGCAGTAATAATATATCCATCTAAGCCAATTAATTTTGCAAAAGGGTCAAAAAAATTAGCAATATGTGTTAATAATGTAGTATCAAATACTGTAACATTAGCTAATAACCAAATAACTATTCCAGCTGGTGCTGCTACTGAAACTGCCCTTCCAAGTACAAAAAGAGTTCTATCAAAAATGGAACGAATAAAAATTTTTCCTATCTGAGGCTTCCTATAAGGAGGCAGTTCTAAAACAAAAGAAGAAGATAAACCTTTTAGTAATGTGTTTGACAATAACTTTGAAATAATCAATGTTAAATATATTCCAAAAATAATAATTATTAAAACAAAAATAGTGGCAATAATGGAAGAATAAAATCCCCCAACTAAACTACCAAAAAAGATAAGAGAAATAGTAATTAGCATAGGAAATTTTCCATTACATGGTACAAATGAATTAGTAATAATAGCAATTAATCTTTCGCGAGGAGAATTAATTATTCTACATCCAACTACTCCAGCAGCATTACATCCAAATCCCATGCACATGGTAAGAGCTTGCTTACCTGTAGTACATGCTTTTTGAAAAAAACTATCTAAATTAAAAGCAATCCTTGGCAAATATCCCGAATCTTCCAATATTGTAAAAAGAGGGAAAAATATTGCCATTGGAGGAAGCATTACAGCAACAACCCAACTTAGTGTTTTATACATTCCAAGGACAAAAACATTTGAAACCCAATTTGGAGCATTTATAAAGCCAAAAAACATAATCAATTTTTTTTCCCCAATAGCAAATAAATTAGACAATATTTGAGAAGGATAATTTGCTCCAACAATTGTAAGCCAAAATATTATTCCAAAAAATAAAATCATAATAGGAATACCGTACTTTTTAGAAGTAAGAATTTTATCTATTTTTCTGTCTCGAGCCTTATAATCTTTTTTCTTAAAAAAAATAACATGCTTGCAAATATTTTCGGCATTAAACATAATACTAGAAACAATTTTATCTTTAAAATTACTAGAATCAATAGAATTATTTTCTAACATATTTTGAGCTTGTAACAATAAATCATCTAAATTTAATTGCTTAAATGAAAAATTTAAATGATTTTCAATGGAAGCTAATATTTTTTCGTTTTTATCTAATAATCGTAATGCTAACCATCTAGCAGAAATAGTATAAGAAAATTGAGAAAGTTTTGGCTCTAATAATTCAATAGCTTTTTCAATAATTGGACAATATTTAACTTTTTTAGGATGACAAACATATTGTCCACTACATACTTCATAAACTATTTTCATTAAATTTTTTAATGTTTTATTGTTTCTTGCAATAGTACCTACAACTGGAACACCAAGGTGGCGAGAAAGAGATTCTAAATTAATAGAAATTCCTTTCTTCTTAGCTTCATCTAATAAATTTACACACACAACTATATTATTTGTAATTTCCATTATTTGATAAACAAGATTTAAATTTCTTTCAAGACATGTTGCATCTACTACAATAATGGTACAATCTTGTTCTCCAAAGCAAATAAAATCTCTTGCAATTTCTTCTTCTTCAGAATTAGACATAATGGAATATGTACCTGGAATATCAACAAGCAAGAAGTCGGAAGAATTGTAGTTGCAAAATCCATAGGCATTAGATACTGTTTTACCAGGCCAATTACCAGTATGCTGATTCATACCAGTTAGACCATTAAAAACAGTACTTTTGCCAACATTTGGATTTCCTGCTAATGCAACAGTGTATTTACACTTTTCTTTTAGTTCATAAATATTATCTTCTAAGACTTTTGTACCTGTTGAACTTTTTGTAAGTCCCATGTAAACCTCCTTGTATATAAAAAGATATAATATTATATGAATATAAAAGAAAAATTTGACTAGTTATTTATACAAAAATTTACTTAAGTAATTAATATTTTACAAGAGTCTTGCTTTCTAAGAGCAATTATAGTATCCCTTATTTCAAAAGCTGTAGGATCACCGGAAAGGGCTTTTAAAAACAGCACAAATTGGTGTGCCACAAACAATCCCCAAATCTAACATACGTCTTTTAATATCTCCAGTGCAATTTAATTCTTTAATTTTTGCAATTGCTCCAACAGATAATTTATCTAAAGAATTCATCATAACCTCCATATTTAATTATGTTACTAATAGTATATGCAAATTCTGCAAAAAACGATAAAAAACCACTAGGTGTTTAAATTTGCCTAGTGGAAAACTGCTTAAATTAAGATTTAGAACGCATAAGACACATTATTTTTCTGTGGGTTCCTCCTATTGGCTCCATCTCCTTAATTTCAAGATTAGGAAATTCTTTTCTTATTTTTCTTAGTTCTGAAAGATACAAGTTAACATAAACTATACTACCAGTATTAAGAACTTTTTCAATTGCCATATCTATATGATATGAACGAGCCATTTTTTTCATTATGAATCTTCCCCTTGAAGCAGTTTTTTTGTAATGGATTACTATTATAATACCACTTTATGTAAAATTTGTAAATAACTTGACAAAATTTTTATTATGATGTTAAATAATAGTAAAATTTAGAATAATAGATAAAATAAAAAAATAGTAAAGGAGATTAAAAAATGGAAAAAAAACGTGGATTTGAAGTAGCAAAAGGCTTTGAAAATAGCAATATTCATATTCCTGTTAGAAAAACAAAATATTCTGCAGGATACGATGTTGCTTCAGCAGAAGATTGTGTAATAAAGCCATATGAATTTGGATGTAAACCAACATTAGTTAAAACTGGATTAAAAGCATATATGCCACAAGACGAATTCTTAATGCTTTGCAATAGAAGCTCTAACCCATTTAAAAAAGGATTAGTATTGGCAAATAGTATTGGAGTAATTGATGCAGACTATTACGAAAATCCAGACAATGATGGAGCTATTATGTACGCTTTTTATAATTTTTTTGATAAAGATATTGAAATAAAAAAAGGAGACATAATAGGTCAAGCAATTTTCCAAAAATATTTTGTTACAGATACCGATAATGCAGAAGGCAAAAGACTTGGAGGATTTGGCTCAACTAGCAAATAAATTTAGATAACATAAAATTAATTTAATTACCAAAAGACTTTGACTTTTGGTAATTTTTGTAGTATAATAATAATGTCGGAAAAATAAATTACATAAAATAAAGAGGAGTGGTTACATGTTTAACGTAGGAGACAAAGTTGTATATCCAATGCATGGAGCAGGAACAATTGAAGCAATTGAAGAAAAAGACATTTTAGGGGAAAAGCAAAACTATTATATATTAAAAATGCCAGGAGAAGTAAAAGCTATGGTTCCTGTAGAAAAAGCAAATGAAATAGGCATTCGCAGTATTATAGACAGTAAAACAGCAGGAAAAGTTATTAGTGTTTTAGAAGAAAACAGCACAGAAATGTCTATGAATTGGAGCAAAAGGTACAGAGATAACATGGAAAAAATGAAAAGCGGAGACATATATGAAGTAGCAGATGTAGTTAGAAATTTAAGCTTTAAACAAAAGGAAAAGGGATTATCTACAGGAGAAAAAAAGATGCTATTAAATGCTAAACAAATATTAGTTAGCGAATTAGTCCTTGCAGAACACTCTTCAAAAGATTACATAGAAGATCTAGTAGAAAACAAAATTAGTGCATCTTATGCAGAATTTAATCCTGAACATTCTACTAAAGCAGAAGACCATATTGCTAAAAAATTTATTCCTTTTGATGGAACTGGAACAGAATCCTAAAACATAAGATTTTTTATATATTTTTAAAATAACAGACAACGAAATTAATGGTTGTTTGTTATTTTTGCATTTTTAATTAATAATTTTATGTATAGCATATATAATATTAAGTTAAAATAATAAAAAGTATAATATTTTATAAAAAAATATTTTTCGATAAAGTATTGTCAAATAAGACAAGATTTACATAAACAAATAAAGGATTTGTTTTAAATCTGTCGAATAATATAAATGTGGAAAGAGGAAGGAATGTCAATGGTGCGATATGGAGAAGAATTAATTGAAGAAATTATAAGTGCTAATGACATAGTAGATGTTATATCACAATATGTAACCTTAAAAAGAAGTGGTAGAAACTTTTTTGGATTATGTCCATTCCATAGAGAAAAATCACCTTCTTTTTCTGTTTCTCCAGATAAACAGATTTTTCACTGTTTTGGATGTGGAGTTGGAGGAAATGTAATCCATTTTATAAGCAAAATAGAAAACTTGGACTTTAAGGAAACGCTAGAATTTTTAGCTGATAGAGCAGGTATTTTACTTCCTACTTACTCTAATACACAGGATAATAAAAAACAAGAAATAAAAGAAAAAGTATATAAAATTAATGAACTAACTGCACATTTTTTTCATGAAAACTTATATAAACCTACATCTAAACAAGCGCAAGAGTATGTAAAACAAAGAAAACTAGATAATAAAACATTAAAAACATTTTTAATTGGTTATTCTAACCCAGACTATACGGATTTATATTATTATTTAAAAGAAAATGGATTTTCAGATGAGGAAATGTTGGCTACAGGCTTAGTAAACAAAACAGAAACTGGAAAATTTATTAATCGCTTTAGAAATAGGCTTATGATACCTATAAGAGACATTAAAGGAAAAGTAATTGCGTTTGGAGGAAGAGTACTTGATGATTCAAAACCTAAATATATTAATTCCCCAGAAAACATTGTATACACTAAAGGTAAGAACTTGTTTGGTCTAGATGTTGCTAAAAAAAATGATTTATCTAAAATTATTATTGTAGAAGGGTATATGGATGTAATTTCTTTATTTCAAAGAGGAATTACCAATGTGGTTGCATCTTTGGGTACAGCTTTAACAGAAAACCAAGGAAGACTATTAAGAAAATATGCAAAACAAGTAATACTAGGATATGACTCAGACGGGGCTGGACAAGCAGCTATTGTGAGAGGATTAGACATTTTAACTGCAATGGGATGCGATGTTAGAATTTTACAAATGGAAGGAGCAAAAGATCCAGACGAGTATGTTATAAAATATGGAAGTGGAAGATTCTTGCAACTGGTAGATAATGCTATATCTTTAGTGGAGTATAAAGTTAAAATATTAAAGCAAAATTCTAATATTAATTCTACTAATGATAAAATAAAATTTTTAAATGAAATTGCAAAAATTTTGCTGTTAATTAATAACAAAATAGAACAAGAAGTATATATTGACAAAATAAGCACAGAATACAATATTTCCAAAGAAGCAATTTATGCACAAATAAATAAACTAAAATATGGGCAAAATAGTGGAGAAAAAATATTACAAAAATCAGTAATAAGACAAAAAGAAACCAGTTCTAATACTACATTTTCAGAATCTACACAAAAAGAAAATGCTGTAATTGCTTTACTAATAAGTTTAGGAACAACTGTATATAATAAGACAAAAGATATAATAAAACCAAGTGATCTAAAATTAGAAGTAAATTCTAAAATATTAGAAAGATTATATAAAGAATTTGATAAGGGAATAGAAAAAGTAGAAAATGTATTAGATTTATTTAAAAATGAACAAGACTGTATTAACCAGTTAACAGGAATTATGGCAAAAGATTACGAAACTAGTGATATTGATAAAATAATTAATATATACAAAAAAGATCAATTAATTGAGAAAAAAAATGGTATTATTAAAAAATTAGAAGATAAAACAATGGAACAAGACGAAATAAAGCAACTAGAAAAAGAACTAACAGAAGTAATTATAAAATTATCAAAATTAAGATAGCACGTAGCATATACATAGAAAAAATATGGAGGCATAGCGCCAATTGGAGGGGTATAAATGGGAAGACACAAAAAAGAAGAAATAGAAAATTCAGAAAAAAATAATAAAGAAAAAGAAACAAAACAAGAAGCAACACTAAAAAACAAACAAGAAGCAAAAGACGATAAAAAAGAGGAGCAAACAGTAGAAGATACAAAATCAAACGAACAGATAGAACAAGAAAAAATAAAAAACATACTAAAAATAGCAAAAGAAAAAGGGAAAATTACTTATGGAGAACTTGCTAGCCAGTTAGGGGATATAAATCCAGAACAAATAGATAAAGTATTTGATGCATTTGAAGAAATAGGTGTAGATGTTTTAAAAGACGACATTGATGAAGAGCCAGATTTAGAAGACTTAGAAGAAGTAGAAGACATTCAGCTAGAAGACCTAGAAACAATGGACTTTGATGGAATTAATATTGAAGATCCAGTTAGAATGTATTTAAGAGAAATTGGAAAAATTCCACTTTTAAATTTTGAGGAAGAACTAGATTTAGCTAAGAGAATGCTTGAAGGGGATGAAGAGGCAAAACAAAAACTAGCAGAGTCTAATTTAAGACTTGTTGTAAGTATTGCTAAAAAATATGTAGGAAGAGGGATGCTATTTTTAGACCTAATTCAGGAAGGAAACATGGGATTAATTAAAGCAGTTGAAAAGTTTGACTATACAAAAGGATATAAATTTAGTACTTATGCAACTTGGTGGATAAGACAAGCTATTACAAGAGCAATTGCAGACCAAGCTCGTACAATAAGAATACCTGTACACATGGTGGAAACAATTAATAAATTAATTCGCACCTCAAGACATTTATTACAACAATTAGGCAGAGAACCAACCCCAGAAGAAATAGCACAAGAATTAGATATGCCAATAGAAAGAGTTATGGAAATACAAAAAATAGCTCAAGATCCAGTTTCACTTGAAACCCCAATTGGAGAAGAAGACGATAGCCACTTAGGAGATTTTATTCAAGACGAAGATAGTCCAGCTCCACACGACTCTGCAGCATATACATTATTAAAAGAACAACTAGAAGAAGTAATGAATACATTAACTCCAAGGGAAGCAAAAGTTTTAAAACTAAGATTTGGTTTAGAAGATGGAAAGTCTAGAACACTAGAAGAAGTTGGACGTGAATTTATGGTAACACGAGAAAGGATTCGTCAAATAGAAGCAAAAGCACTAAGAAAATTAAGACACCCAAGTAGAAGCAAAAAACTAAGAGATTATATGAACTAAAAATAGTTATAATGTTAGTAATATACAATATTTGACAAATATAAGATTTTATGTTAATATAAACATAGTATTGTTTATTATAATATGAAAGAGGTATCAAACAATGGGTTGGATTAGAAATGTGTTTTATTCTTTATCTGATTCTGGTGGAGTAATTAGCCAAGAAGAAGCAACCGATGAAGAAATTAAAAAATTTTTAAAAAGTAATGGAATAAACCAAGATAGCGTAGAAACCAAAAAGTTAGAAAATAGTTTAAAAGATAGTAAGAATAAGCCTTCAAAAATGCAAACTTTGAAATCAGAACTAACAACAGATGAAAAGAATATAAAAGGAGTAAAGCCAAAAGGAAAAACAAAAAAAGAAAGCACAGAAAAAGAAATGGAATTATAGGGGAACTTAAACTTGCTATATAGTAAAGATTTGTTTAACTTTTACTATACAATAAAATATATTATATAATAAATGTTTTATAAGGGCGATTTTAATCGCCCATTAAGTTTTATTAATTTTTAAACTTTAAAATTTTTAAAATTAACTTATAAAATTTTTATTGACAAATAAATAAAAACCTACTATAATAATAAAGTGCTTATGGCGAAGTAGCTCAGTTGGCTAGAGCATCCGGTTCATACCCGGCAGGTCATGTGTTCGAATCACATCTTCGCTACCAATGACGTTTCTGTTCGAACTAATCGAACAGAATTGATACAAAAATCAATCAGAAAATAAAATCTGGTTGATTTTTTTGTTGCCTAAAAACAATATTAAAATCATCCAAATGAAAGGATGGTGTAAAAAATGAAGATAATTAAATAAGAACCACAATTTGAGAAATGTCTAAAACAGAGAATTGAATTTATATGTGAATTTTCTAAAATTACTCCTACTTTTATCAATGGTAGCATTAGAAAATTAGAAAAAACTAACCTTACATATATTGAACCACATAAAGTGATTATTAAAAATATTACTTTTTTAGTTTTTAATTATTCAAATGATGTGTATATCTCAAATTTGACTAAAAAGATTAAACTATCAGAGTTAGAAGAATATTTGGAAAATATATAATTGTAAATAATTAACATTTCTTTAAATCGTGATATAACATAGGCAATTGATTATGTATAGTTGTTCGCCAAGAACTATACAATTACGTGTACTTTGAAAATTTATATTATATTACAATTATATTGTATTTTATTTTGTGGTAAAGAGATTTTAAGAGATGTCAATGGTACTCGTATGTACTTTGATGTCTCTTTTTTGTTAGATTGGAGGTTAAAAAATTGAACGAAGAAAAGAAAATAGTTGAAAAAGCAATTAGCGAACTAGAAAGTAAATTAGATACTACTGATTGTGTAGAAGAATTAAGATTTACACCAAAAGATATATTATTAAAAAGAGATATTGATTTTATTAACAAAATTAAATTAGATAAAGAATATCAAGAAAGAACTAAAACTTGGAAAAGCTAATAATCAAACAAAACAACTTGATAATTATAGTAAAGAGGTTAATGAAATATTAGATAATTTAAAACCTACTAAGCTAAACAAAAATAATATGGTTATTTCAAACGAAGATGTTCAGAAACTTAAAAATTATACTAAAGACGTAAAAGATATTACTAAAACTGTTAGAAGTGTAAATGACTTGAATATGGTAATTAAAGATTTTGAGCATTGTTCTTTTGAAATAGCACAAGAAAATCAATCACTTAAATATCAGTTGGAGTTAAAAGATGATGAAATTAGTAATCTAAAAAGTAAATTATCAACTAAAGATAAAGTTATAAACAAATTACAGGCTGAAAAGGAAAAAATAAAACAAGAACTGAAAAAATTTAAAAATTTTTGGCGTAGTATTATGGAACACTTTCATAAAAGAATTTGTTATGATAAAAATGAGAATTACAAAATTGTTGGTGATGATTTATATAAGAATGGCATATTTGACAGCAATGATAATGAAATCGCCAATAATAATTATAGAAAAGTAACCATGCCAAATGAAAACAAAGCTGAAAAAAGTAGAATGAAGAATGATACAAAATTTTAATATGGAGGAAGTTTGAAGATGGAAAATGAAAAAGTAAAATATTTGATAGATATGATAAATAATATGGATATAAAAGATAAATTAAGATTAGCAGTATGCATGAGCCAAAGCAAATGCTCTGGTCTTATATATAATTCCAAAGAAAATTATGAGAAATTTGATAACATGTTAAAAGATATAGATGAAGAATATAGAACTACACTTATAAATTTTGGAAAATATAAGCTTGTAATGTTTGCAATGGCTAAACTTATGGAGATGGAAACAACAGAACAAAATAAAATAGCCATGTATTTATATAATAATATTGATTAAATAACATTTAAAACTGTTGTGAAAATTTGGATTTATTGATATAATATATTTGAATTTGGAGGATTTTATGGATCTAATTGGAAGTTTAGCTGATAAAAGTAATGTTAGAGGAATAACATTAAATAGTCAGAATATAGATTTATTTAATATAATAGAACAAGCACAAAGTCGCAAAGAAGCAGTGCAAAGAGTTTATGAATATTTAGATGGAATATTACAAGCAAATAGAATGTCTAAAGAGATGAATTCACAAGGATTAAGTACTACACAGAAGGTTAAGAGAGTTGTGGATGAGAAAGCAAGTAGTGTGCCTAATAAAGACGAATTTTTAAAATTTTTGTTAGGAAATGCAATGCAAATAAGAGCAAATTGGGACTCGAAAGAAAGTTTAGAAAAACTATTTGAGGGAAAAGAAGTAGATAGTACTTATATTGATACAATTTTAGATATAAAGAAATATTTTGCATATCAAACACATGGAATCTTAACATTTCTGGTAGATAAAGATGGACGAACTATAGACCCAGAGAGTGAAGAAATAGATATAGATAAAGATAAAACATACCAAAAAGTAGAGGCATTATATGAATATGTTGTAGGCAGTTTAGAAAATGGAGAGAATAGATTTAATAGACTAACACTTGATGGACAAGGAAAATTTGGAACAGTAGCAGGTATTATGAGAACGGAAAATGAAGCACAGGCTGAGCCACAAGAGTATAATCTTAAACCACTAACACAAGGATATGAATTTGCAAGAAAAAATGGAATGAAAGAGGTCTATATTAATGCACTTGTATTTTTTAAAGACTTTCCAAATAGATTAGTAGGTGCAACTAAAGAGCAATATGAAACAGCATTAACCAATTACGGAAAAGCGATAGCTTCTGTTGCTAAAGAATATGAATCACAAGGAATTCACACAGTTGTAGATATGTTTAATGAGTTTGTAGATTATAATGAGCCTTTTTCAGAGAGAACAAATAACTGGATGTCAAAATTAAGTGTTGAAGATTTATGTAGAATAGCATTAACATTAAAACAAGAAATGCCAAATGTTGATTTTGGTTACAATGATTGGAATTTTGAAAATCCTGAAAAAAGAAAAACAATATTTGAAGTTATTAGAAAAATACAAGAATTTGAAAGACAAAATAATTGTAAAATAATAGACCACATTGGAACACAATGTCATACAAGTATAAATGATATTGAGGGGTTAAGAAAATCTATTGATGAATTACAAAAATTTGAGTTACCAATAGATATAACAGAATTAGATATTTCTAAAGGCTTAGATGGAGTTGATTATTCAGTAGCAACACCAGAGGAATTAAGTGCAATAAGAAAATATGAACAAAAATCACAAAATGATATGATGAAGATGATGAGTGAATTTGTAAGAGATGGAAAGGTAAGAGGAATTACAATTTGGAGTATAACTGATGAATTGTGTGCAGATTTTTGTGATGGAAAACAAGCATCTGTTACAGATATGAGTTATGATAGTAAAACAGGTTTTACTTTTTCTGGTAAAGATATGGATAAAGAAATTGAAATGACTTTAGAAGAAATGAAGTTAAGACAAGAACATATATCAAGAATTAGAGAAAGTAAGAAAGAAGAAATAAATCAAAACCCAATACAGGACTTTTGTTTTCATACACATACCCAAAGGTGTGGACATGGAGCAAAGGATACAGGAGATAAAGAATGGATTGGGCATGCAATAAAAGGTGGAATTAAAAAACTAGCATTCACAGACCATATTCCACTACCAGATGGAATGAACCATATAGCAAATTCAAGAATGGATATTGCAGAAGTAGATTCATATCTTGCATCTATTCATTATTTTCAAGAGAAATATAAAGGACAAATAGAAATAGAATCTGGTTTTGAATTTGAATATTCAAACCGAGATTTAGCACATTTACAAAAATTAAAATCAAAAACAGATAAAATGATATTAGGTCAGCACTTTGTAATTGATGGTAATGGAAAAGAATACGGTATAGCAAGAGAAAATGGTGGAAAACAAATAAGTGATGAAGTATTAGATTTATATGCAGAGTCAATTATATCTGCAATGGATAAGGGATTACCAGATGTTATTGCACACCCAGATTTATTTATGCAAGCAAGAGATAGTTTTGGCACAAAGGAAGAAAAAATTACAAGAGCAATTTGTAGAAAAGCCATTGAAAAAGGAATTCCATTAGAAATAAATTTTGGTAAAATAGCTTCAAAAATTGAAAGTGGTTTACCATTAGATGAATTGAAGAAAAGAATACCTTATCCATCTCTAGAATTTTGGAAGATAGTTGCAGAAGAGACAAGAATTGCAAAAGAAAACGGAAAAGATTTATTTGTAATCTACGGAAAAGATGCACACTTTCCAGAACAACTATCAACTGAAAAGGATTATGAAATAGCAAAAGCAATTATAGGAAAACAAACTTTAGAACAATTACACATAGTAACTGAACATAAAGAATTAGAAACACTAACTAGAAAGCAAATTAAAACTAAATCTATACAAGGACTAGTACAAGAATCAATAGATGGTTTACCAGACTTAACAACATTAGATGATATAGAACAGGCACAAGTAAGACAACAAAGAGTAATTACTGAACAGAGGGAAGAACAAAACAATTCACAAAATATAGGAGATTAGTAATATGGTGGATAATAAATATGCAGTAGCATATAGTGAAGTATTAGAAATATTAAAACATATTCCATTAGAAGATTATAATAAGATACCAAAAACTAAAATTGAATTGTTTGAGACAAATGCAGACAATGAGTATACATTTAATTATGATCCGAGCAAAACACTAGAAGAGCAAAATGTTTCAAATATTACAAAAGGAATAATAATACTTTTATTTAGAGATTATTGGGCAACCGAAATACAGAGAAATAAGATTATTGCAAAACAGAATTATGATAGAATGAAATTAGAAGAAAAGAAGAAAGAAAAATATAATCCAGATAATATTTTTATCAATCATTATAAGAGCCTTTCTATAGATAATACAGAAAACAATCAAGAATTATCCTTAATAGAAACAAATAGTATGAAGTGGTATAAGAAAATCTTGAAGTTAATTAAACACTTTTTTAAAAAATAACAGGATTTACAAAATTTTATTTGACTTTTTCATATAATCTGTGTATAATAAATATAGGAAATGGAGAAACCACAAACGTGGTTTTGCCAA
>USIO01000033.1 GCA_900554815.1 uncultured Clostridium sp. | reverse complement strand
TCTGGAGGGGTTAACATTGCAATTTTTTTAATACTTCCTCTCGCCTGGCACTACCCTATTCATAAGATGTAAGGAAACATATAATTTGCCAAAAATTGTTAGAATATCCTTGACAAATAAAAAAAACGATGTTATTATATTTTTAGTGCATGAAACAAAAAGAGAGTGGGAACAAATCCCACTCTTGAATTATGTTAGGAGGGTTAAATGGCAAATATAGAAACAAAAATAGAAGAACTAATTCAACCAATTATTCATGAACTAAATTACATACTTTATGATGTAGAATACGCTAAAGAAGGAAAAGACCATTATTTAAGAATATTTATTGACAACAAAACAGGAATTAGCCTAGACGATTGCGAAAAAGTAACTAATGCAATATCAGACACTTTAGACAAAGCAGACTATATTAAAGAACAATATTTCCTGGAAGTTTCATCTTGTGGATTAGAAAGAAATTTAAGAAAAGATAAACACTTAAAATCCAATATTGGAAAAAATGTAGAAATTAATTTGTTTGAACCATTAGATGGAAAAAAACAATATAGAGGAATATTAAATAATTTTGACGAAAATAGTATTGCAATTACAATAGAAAACATACAAAGGAAAATAGAAAGAAAAAAAATTGCACAAATAAAAACAACATATGAATGGTAAAAGAAAGGATTGATTTAAAAGTGAAACCAGTAATTGATTACAAAGAATTAATAACAGCAATGGAGGAACTAGAAAAAGAAAAAGGAATTAATAAGGCATATTTGCTAGAGTCGTTAGAAAATGCTTTAGTAATGGCATATAAGAAAAATTTTGATTCAGCAGAAAATGTAAAAGTTACTATGGACGATAAAACAGGAGAAGTACATATTTATGCTACAAAAGAAGTTGTTGAGACAGTAGAAGATGAAAAATTACAAATTCTATTAGAAGATGCTAAGAAAATTAACAAAAAATTAGAAGTAGGAGACATGGTTGACATAGAAATTATTCCTAAAAATTTTGGAAGAATTGCTGCAGGTACTGCAAAACAAGTTATGGTACAAAAAATAAGAGAAGCAGAAAGAGAAATACTATATACAGAATTTAGTGAAAGAAAAGGAGAAATTGTTTCTGGAATTGTTCAAAAAGCAGATGGAAATATTGTAGTTCTTGACCTAGGAAAATTAGAAGGAGTAATGCCATTAAAAGAGCAAATTCCAACAGAAAATTATAGAGTAAATCAAAAAATTAAAGCATATGTAGTAGATGTTGAAAAGGGAACAAAAGGCAATCCTCAAGTAACCGTTTCAAGAAGTCACCCAAATTTTGTTAAAAAGTTATTTGAATTTGAAATCCCAGAAATATACGAAGGACTAATTGAAATAAAAAATGTTTCTAGAGATCCAGGAAACAGGTGCAAAGTAGCAGTATATTCTACGAACGAAAATATAGATCCAGTTGGTTCTTGCGTAGGACAAAAAGGAATTAGAATTCAAAACATTATTAATGAATTAAACGGAGAAAAAATTGATGTAATTGAATGGAACCAAGATCCAAGTATTTTTATTGCTGCAGCTTTGCTACCAGCAGAAGTAATGGCAGTAGACATTAACGAAGAAGAAAGATTTGCACAAGTAATTGTTCCAGATGACCAGCTATCATTAGCAATTGGTAAATCTGGACAAAATGCAAGACTAGCTGCTAAATTAACTAATTGGAAAATTGACATTAAAAGTGAGAACCAATTTAGAGAAATTTTAGCGAATAAAAATAAATAAATGTAATGAAAGGAACCAGTATGAAAAAAATTGTTGAAAGAACATGTATTGGTTGTAATAAGAAAAAAGACAAAAAGGAATTAATTAGAATAGTAAAGAACAAAGAAGGAACAATAAACATAGACAAAACAGGAAAATTACCAGGAAGAGGTGCATATATATGTGGAGACAGGGAATGCACTGAAAAAATTATAAAACAGAAAAAATTAAATAAAACATTTGAAATGGACATAACAGATGAAATATATGAAAAATTAAGAGGTGTAACATTTGAACAAACAAAATAAAATATTAGGACTAATTGGACTGGCAACAAAAGCTGGAAAAATTTCATTTGGAACAGAAGCTGTTAAAGAATCAGTTTTAAGAAAAAAAGCAAAATTAGTAATTATAGCGGAAGATGCATCAGATAGACTAAAAAATGTATTTATTCAACTTTGCGAAAAATGTAGAATACCTATAGCTACTTTTTGCACAATTGAAGAAATTAGTAAAGCAATTGGTAAAGAAAATAAAGCAGTAATATGCATAAAAGATAAAAATTTTAGTGAAGAAATATACAAAATAATTTGTGGGGGTGAAGCTATTGGGTAGTATAAAAATACATGAAATAGCAAAAAAATTAAACTTAAATAGTAAAGAAGTCTTAGGAAGAGCCAAAGAACTTCGGAATTGAAGCTAAAAGCCATTTAAGTGGAGTAACAGAAGAAGAAGCAATTAAAATAGAAACTTCTTTTAAAAATACTAAAACAACAAAAAATGAAACTAAACCTAATAAAGCAGTAAAGAAGGAAAAAACAACTTCAGGTCCTGTTATTATTAGAAGAGAAGTTATTATTAATGAAGATGAACAAAAAATTCAAGAAGAAGAAAAAAAGAAAAAAGAAGTTCAAAGAGACATTGGCTTTGTACAAAATGAGAGGAAAAAAGACTATAATATTGTTTATAGAAACAAACAAACTAAACCTCTCACAGTAAGTGAACTATTTGGAATTAAAGATAACAAAAAAGAAGAAATAAAAGAAGAAAAAACAGAAAATATTGAAACAAAAAAAGAAACAATAAAACCAGAAGAAAAAAAGGCAACATCAGAAACACAGAAACAAACATTAACTAAAAATAAACAAAATGATTATAATTTTAAATCACAAGGAAACAATAAATATAATAGAAATGATAGCCAACATGGAAATCGTAACAACCAATATAATAATAGACAAGAAAATAGCCAAAACAATCGATATAACAATCAATTTGGAAACCGTAATAATCAATACAACAATCAACAAGGAAATAAATTTAATAATAACTCTAACCGCTATAATAACCAAAATAATAGACAAAATTACAATGGAAGGAAATCTCTTGACGAAAAGGTAATCGAAAAAAATATTAAAGACATTATGGCATCAGACATAATAGAAAAAGAAAATGTTCGTGAATATGCATCAAAAGCAATTGATAAACAAAAAAGTAACAGATTAGAAGAAAATAAGGTTAAAAAGCAAAATAAAAATAGAAGAAATAGTTTTGACGAATTCAGTGCCGAAAAATTGAAAAACTTAAAACAAGAAAACAAGTTGTCTCATATGTTTAACGAAGGAACTATGTTAGACTATTACGACTTAACAGACAATAGAAATAGAAAAAACAAAAAGAAAAACCAAAAACAAGAAGAAAGGAACAAACAAAAAATATTTAAATTAACAGATATTACAATTCCAGAAAACATTACTGTAAAAGATTTAGCAATGGAGTTAAAGAAAACAAGTAGTGAAATTATTAAAAAATTGCTAAGCTATGGAATTATGGCAACAATTAATAATGAAGTAGATTTTGATACTGCATTTTTAATTGCACAAGAGTTTGGAGTTACAGCCCATAAAAAAGAAGTTGTAACAGAAGAAGACATTTTATTTGATGAAAGCGAAGATAAAGAAGAAGAGTTAGTTTCTAGACCTCCAGTTATTGTTGTTATGGGGCACGTTGACCATGGTAAAACTTCTCTTTTAGATGTTGTTAGAAAAACAAATGTAATAGAAGGAGAAGCAGGAGGAATTACACAAGCTATTGGTGCATATAAGGTAGAAATTAATGGAAGAGAGATTACATTTTTGGATACTCCTGGTCATGAAGCTTTTACTAGTATGCGTGCTAGAGGAGCACAAGTTACAGACATTGCTATATTGGTAGTTGCAGCAAATGATGGAGTAATGCCACAAACAATAGAAGCAATTAACCATGCAAGAGCAGCTAATATACCAATTATTGTAGCTATAAATAAAATAGACTTACCAGAAGCTAATATAGAAAAAATTAAGCAGGAATTAACAGAATATAATTTAGTACCAGAAGAATGGGGTGGAGATACTATATTTGTTCCAATTTCAGCAAAGAACAATCAAAATATAGATACTCTATTAGAAATGGTATTACTAGTAGCAGATATGCAAGACTTAAAAACAAATCCAAATAAACAGGCAAAAGGTACTGTAATCGAGGCTAGACTAGATAAATCTAAAGGACCAATAGCTACTATGCTTGTACAACGTGGTACATTAGATGTAGGAGATACAATTGTTGCAGGTTCTGCAATTGGTAGAATAAGAGCAATGAGAAACGACAAAGGACAAATTGTAAAAAAAGCTGGACCTTCTACACCTGTTGAAATTTTTGGACTAGCAGAAGTCCCAGAAGCAGGAGATACATTCTATGAAGTAAAAGACGAAAAAACAGCAAAACATTTAACTGAAAGAAGAAAACGCCAAGCAAGAGATAAAGCAATGAATGCAAATGCGACAGTTACATTAGATGACTTATTTGCTCAAATAGAAAAAGGAAACTTAAAACAACTAAACTTAATTGTAAAAGCAGATGTACAAGGCTCTGTAGAAGCCGTTAAAACAGCATTAGAAAAATTATCAAATAATCAAGTACAAGTAAAAGTAATTCACTCAAGTGTTGGAGCAATTACAGAAACAGATGTTACATTAGCAAAAGTATCTAAAGCAATAATAATAGGATTTAATGTAAGACCAGTACCAATGGCTAAAACAATAGCAGATAAAGAAGGAATAGAAATTAAGACATATTCTATAATTTACAATGCTATAGAAGATGTAGAAGCAGCAATGAAAGGAATGCTAGATCCAGTATTTAAAGAAAAAGTTATTGGAAATGCAGAAGTAAGGCAAACATTTAAAGTTTCTAATGTAGGAACAATAGCAGGATGCTATGTAACAGAAGGTAAACTAATTAGAAATGCAGAAGTAAGACTTATTAGAGACAATATTGTTATTTACGAAGGAAAATTGGTATCATTAAAAAGGTTTAAAGATGATGCTAAAGAGGTAGCAAAAGGATACGAATGTGGTATTCAATTGGAAAATTATAATGACATAAAAGAGGGAGATATACTAGAAGCACATATTATGGAAGAAATTAAACAATAACTTTTTTGTGAATAACATTATAAATTATTCTATATTAAAATTTATACCTAGTAAAAATCTTGAAAGGAGAAAAGCATGCAAAAAGGGAATAGCCAAAAATTAAACCGTGTTAATGAAGAATTAAAAAAAGAAATAAGCAATATAATTAATTATAAATTAAAAAATTCTAAAGTAACAGGATTAATTAGTGTTACAAAAGTAAAAACAACCCCAGACCTAAAATATGCCAGAGTATATATTAGTGCCATTAACTGTAAAAATAAAAAAGAAACATTATTTGGACTAAAACAATCTTCTCGGTTTTATTCGTTCAGAAGTTGCTAGAACTCTAAACATGAGACTTACACCAGAATTCATTTTTGAATTTGATGAATCAATTGAATATGGAGCTAAAATTGATTCTATTCTAAATGATATTATGAAAGACATTAAGCCAGAGTAAAGAAAGGATATTAAACAATGATATTAGAAGATATTATAAAAGAAATAAAAAGTGCAGAAAATATTATTTTACTAACTCATGAAACACCAGACGGAGATGCAATTGGAAGCAGTATTGCATTATATAGTGCTTTAAAAAAGATGAATAAAAATGTAGATATTGTTATACCAGATTGTCCACACATATATCAATTTTTAGTAGGATATAATGAACTGCTAAAAGAAGGAACAAAAGAAAAGTATGATTTAGCAATTGCTTTAGACTCTTCAGACATAAAAAGATTAAACGGATTTGCTAAATACTTTGAAACTGCTAAAACAAAAATAGTTATAGACCATCACAGTTCTAATACAATGTTTGGAGACTATAATTTTGTTAATCCAGCCGCACCAGCATGTGCTCAAATTATTATTATACTATTAGAGTATTTAAATGTAGAAATTGATAAAACAATAGGAGAAGCAATTGCTACTGGAATAATTACAGATACAGGAGGACTACAATATAGTACAACTACGCCAGAAACTTTTGAATTTATAGCAGAATTGATAAGAAAAGGGATTAATATTTCATATATTTATACAAGAACATTAAAAGTAATAAGTAAAGAACAGTTCGAACTAAGAAATATTGCTTGCAGTAGATTGGAATTGTTAGAAGATGCTAAAATTGCATTTACATATGTTACAAAACAAGAACAAGATAAGCTAAACATTAAAACAGGAGACCACGAAGGTATAGTAGAACTTGGAAGAGATATAGAGGGAGTAGAAGTATCAATATTTTTAAGAGAACAAGAAGAAAATGTATACAAAGTATCATTTCGCTCTAATAATTATGTTAATGTGGCAGATATTTCATTAATGTTTAATGGTGGAGGGCATCCTAGAGCAGCAGGATGTACTATGAATATGCCACTACATCAAGCAAGAGAAAAATTAATTACAGAAACTAAACGTAGACTAAAAGTGTAAGGAATAACAAAATGGATGGAGTTATAATTATTAATAAGCCAAAAGGTTATACATCAAACGATATTGTTCAAATTATAAGAAAAAATTTTTCAACTAAAAAAGTAGGACACTGTGGAACACTAGACCCAATGGCAACAGGAGTACTACCAGTTTTAATAGGACAAGCCACCAAAATTTCCAAATATTTAGTAGAACATAATAAAACTTATATTGCTACAATAAAACTTGGAGAAAAAACCAATACAGGAGATACAGAAGGAAAAGTAATTGAACAAAAAGAAATTCCTAAATTATCAGAACTAATAATTAACAATGTGCTAAATAGTTTCATTGGAAAGCAGTGGCAAAAACCACCAATGTATTCAGCAATCAAAAAAAATGGCAAGAAGTTATATGAATACGCAAGGGAACGGAAAAACAGTAGAAGTACCGGAAAGACAAATTGAAATATATAATATTAAATTATTAAAATACACAACAGATACTATTACATACCAAACCAATTGCTCAAAAGGTACATACATAAGAACACTATGTGAAGATATAGCCCAAGAACTAGGAACAGTAGGATATATGCAAACATTAACTAGAACTAGTTTTAATAATTTTAAACTAGAAGAATCAGTTTCAATAGAAAAATTAAATAATACTACTCCAATAATACCAATAGAAGAAATATTTAAAAATAAACCCAATATCTTACTAGATAATAGAGAATTAAAACTATTTTTGAATGGTGTTCAATTAACTTTTTCTAAAAATAATGGAACATATAAAATTTATTATGAAAACCAATTTATTGGCTTACGGATTAATTAGCAATAATTTACTAAAAAGAGATATAATTGTTAATGATATGTTTAACAAATATGAAGAAAATTAGGAGGAAATCATATGGAAAATATAGACTTAAAAGAAAAGTACTTAAAATTTTTTGAGAAAAATGGACATAAAATTATACCAAGCGCTCCATTGATTCC
Organism: uncultured Clostridium sp.; assembly: GCA_900554815.1. Taxonomy (GTDB): domain Bacteria; phylum Bacillota; class Clostridia; order TANB77; family CAG-508; genus UMGS1754. Next base: position 8,342 of record USIO01000033.1, on the reverse strand, counting down.
AGAAAATGATGCTACTTGTTTGTTTAATACAGCTGGTATGCAACCACTAGTACCATATTTAATGGGACAGCCTCACCCATTGGGGAAAAGGCTAGTAGATGTTCAAAAATGTGTTAGACTAACAGACTTAGAAGAAATTGGAGACAAAACACATCACACATTTTTTGAAATGCTAGGGAATTGGAGCTTAGGAGACTATTTTAAAAAAGAGTCTATTACTTGGAGTTTTACCTTCTTAACAAAAGAGTTACATATACCAACAGAAAAACTAGCAGTAACTGTATTTGCTGGAAATAACTTAATTCCAAGAGATGAAACTTCAGCACAAATTTGGAAAAGCTTAGGAATACCAGAAGAAAGAATTAGTTATTTGGATGAAAAACACAATTTTTGGATAGCAGGAGAAACAGGACCATGTGGCCCAGACACAGAAATATTCTATTGGAGAAGTAATGAACCAGCTCCAAAAAAACATGACCCAGAAGATGAAAGATGGGTAGAAATATGGAATAATGTATTTATGCAATATGAAAAAAATGAAGATGGAACTATTAGTGAATTACCTCAAAAAAATGTGGATACTGGAATGGGTGTAGAAAGAACAGTTGCTATTTTAGAAGGAGTAGATGATAACTATGAAACTTCAATTTGGAAGGACATAATAAAAGAAATAGAAAATATGTCTGGTACAACATATAAAGAAAATCCAGTAAGTATTAGAATAATTGCAGATCATATTCGTACAGCTGTATTTATTGCCGGAGACAATGCAGGAATAAAGCCATCTAACACAGACCAAGGCTATATTTTAAGAAGATTAATTAGAAGGATGATACGCCATGCAAAGGAAATTGGAATTGATTTGGAAAGTGGATTTGAAAGAAAAATTGCACTTATGGTAATTGAAAAATATGGCAGTTATTATCATGAATTAATTAAAAATAAACAAACAATTTTAGAAGTTTTAACAGGTGAACTTAACAAATTTAATAAAACATTAGAAAAAGGATTAAAAGAATTTGAAAAGCTAGTAAACAATTTATCACAAGGAGAAATGCTAAACAAGGATTTAGCTTTTAAGTTGTACGATACTTATGGATTTCCACTAGAATTAACTAAAGAATTAGCAAAGGAAAAGCAAATTAAAGTAGATGAAGAAGGCTTTAGACAAAAATTTAAAGAACACCAAGAAAAAAGTAGAGCAGGTTCAGAACAAAAATTTAAAGGTGGATTATCTGGCAACCGGGGAAATGGAAACTAAATATCATACAGCAACACATTTACTAAATGCAGCTTTAAAAGTAGTTATAGATAAAAATGTCCATCAAAAAGGTTCTAATATAACACCAGAAAGAATGAGATTTGATTTTAGCTGTGACCATAAGTTATCAGAAGAAGAAAAACAGAAAGTGGAAGACTTGGTAAACAAATGGATAAAAGAAGCAATACCAGTAACAGCCAAAGAAATGAAAAAAGAAGAAGCCATAAAATCTGGTGCAGAATGTATGTTTATTGAAAAATATCCTGATACTGTTATAGTATATAGCATTGGGGACATATCGAAAGAATTATGCGGAGGTCCTCATGTAAAAAATACAAGTGAACTAGGCACATTTAAAATAAAAAAAGAAGAGGCAAGCTCATCAGGAGTAAGAAGAATAAAAGCAATATTATTATAATAAAGGAGATAAAATATTATGGAAGATTGTATTTTTTGTAAAATTATAAATAAAGAAATTCCATCCTCAATTGTATATGAAGATGAAGAAATATTTGCCTTTAAGGATATTCATCCAGTAGCTCCTGTACACATTTTGGTTATACCAAAAAAACATATCCAATCTATTATGCAAATAGAAAAAGAAGACCAGAATGTAGTAGGAAAAATATACACAGTAATTAAAAACATTGCTAAACAAGAAGGAGTAGCAGAAGATGGATTTAGAGTAATTGTAAATTGTGGTAAAAATGGAGGACAAGAAGTACCACATTTACATTTTCATTTAATAGGTGGAAAAAAACTCGGAACAAAAATTTAACAATAACCACAAAAAATAGTAACAGATTAATTAGATAGAATACAAAAAATAAAATATTTTTACATAGGCTAATTTGAAATTTAATATATAGTGAAAAATAATATTAAATTATTGTTAAAAATTTTTTTTTATGCTATAATGAAAATAGTAGCATAAGAGGAGGTTTTAATATGTTTGATAGTAAATATAGTAATTTATTAACAGCAATACTTGTAATTATTATTATAGCAATTATTGGACTATTAATATTTTGGGGAATAGATACATATACTAAATATTATATAACAAAAGAAGCAAGTGATGCTGTTGATAAATTTGAAGATGAAGTAAAAAACAATATTAACAATAATACAACTAATATTATAACAAATGAAATTACAGGGAATGAAAATTTAATTGACCAAAATCTAATTAATGGAGTAACAACAAACGGAAGTGGAGGAAATAATTCTGGTAATGCAAATACTGATAACAAAAAATATTATAAAGGTTTTGTTATGAAAGGAACAATTAAAATACCAGAAACAGGACTTGAATGCCCAGTTTTAGAAAATGCGGGTAAAAAAGCAATAGAGGTAGCAGTAGGAATTCAATACCCAACAGGAGCAGATTTAAACCAAAAAGGAAATGTAATTATAGCAGGACACAATTACAGAAATAATATGTTCTTTTCTAACAATAAAAAATTAGAAATAGGAGATAAAATATATATTACAGATTTAACAGGACAAACTCTATCATATACTATTTACAATAAATATGAAACAACACCAGAAGATACAAGTTATATGACTAGAGACATTGGAGACAATATAGAAATATCTTTAACAACCTGTACTGATGACAACTCAAAAAGATTAATTATTTGGGCAAGGGCAGACTAAAAAGATTTTATAAAAATATTGACAAATATTATAAAATTGTTTAAAATAGATATTGCTACTTTACTTAAACAGTAAAGTAGCAATATAATGGTGGATGTAGCTCAGTTGGTTAGAGCGCTAGTTTGTGGCACTAGAGGCCGTGGGTTCGAGTCCCATCTTCCACCCCATAACTACAAAAACTAATTTAATATTGGGGTGTAGCCAAGTGGTAAGGCACATGACTTTGACTCATGCATTTCGGCGGTTCGAATCCTCCCACCCCAGCCAGTAAAATAACAAATAAAAATTATTTGTTATTTTTTGTTGAAAAAAAGTTATTATTAAAATCTAAAACCTAATTAACATAAAAAATGTTTACAAAGCTGGAAAAAAGTAGTATAATAAATGAAATTGAAAGAAAGGAAGTCGTAAAAATGAATATATGGCATGATATTAGAGAAGACAGAATTAAAAAAGATGATTTTGTAGCAATAATTGAAATTTCAAAAGGTGGAAAAAACAAATACGAATTAGATAAAGAAACTGGGTTACTAAAACTAGATAGAGTTTTATATACAGCAACACACTATCCAGCTAATTATGGATTTATTCCAAGAACTTATGCAGACGATAATGACCCACTAGATGTTTTAGTTCTATGCCAAGAAAAAATTATATCATTAACATTAGTAGAATGTTATCCAATTGGTGTCATTAAAATGGTAGATGGAGATGAACACGATGAAAAAATTATAGCGATTTCTAAACAAGACCCATTTTTAAATTGTTATCATGATATTACAGAAATACCAAGCCATATTTCGGCAGAAATTATGCACTTTTTTGAAGTATATAAACAACTAGAGGGAAAACAAACAATGATAGAAAAAATTATGGGAAGAGAAGAAGCAGAAGAAGTTATAGAAAAATGTATTGAAAAATATAAAGAAAAGTTCGAAAATGAAGACTAATTCTTAACACACTAAAAAGGAGGAAAAGAATGATAATTGCAGAGAAAATTATATTTAATGTAATAGCCTTCTTTTTATTTGTCTTATTATTTTTTAAAATGATAAGAAGGAACGATACAGGCTATCTGGGGATTATTATTTTACAAGCAGTAGGAATCGCCGTTAATTTTTTTGAAATTATTTTACAGATTTATGAAAATATATGGACAAAAATAGTTATGTATGTATTTTCAATAGTAATTCCTATTTTCATCTTAGTATTAGAAAACAAAGGCAAAAATTTTCCGGAATTATTAGCAATTTTCCAAGCAAAGGCATTATTGCTATTTAAAGACAGAACAGATGCAAAAACAATTTTAATAAAGCTAGTAACAAAATATCCTGAAAGTTATTTAGGACATAAATTGTTAGCAAAAATCTACGAAACAGAAGGCGGAATGAGAAAAGCAATAGATGAATATGTAAAAGCAATAGATATTAAAAAAAATGATTATGATTCATATTACACAGTAGCATATTTATTAAATGAATTAGGAAAAAAAGATGAGTCTAAAACAATGCTACAAAACCTATTGCAAAAAAAGGCAGATTATTATAAAGCATCTTGTTTATTAGGAGATATATTGTGTGACAAAGAAGAGTTTAAAGAAGCTATCTCAGTTTACATGGAAGCACTAAGATATAATCCAAATGACTATGACTTATACTATGGATTAGGGATTGCATATACAAGATTAAATGATTTTCGGAAATGCAAAAATATGTTATGAAAAAGCAGCTACAATTAACCATGACGAATACTTACCAAAATATAACCTTGCACAGATTGCATTAATTTATAGAGATTTAGACAAAGCAGAGGAATACTTTACGATTTGTTTATATTCAGATGCTTTAGAATCAAAAGCTTATTTTGAATTAGCAAAAATATATATGCTAAAAAATGAAAGAGAAAAAGCAATTACTTTTGTTAATAAAGCACTTGAATTAGACGAAAACTTAAAAACAAAAATAGATGAAGAACCAATTTTTATCTCAATTAGAAGATATATAGAACTACCTAAAAAAGCAAAAACAAAAGAAGAAAAAAAAGAAAACCAAAATAAGAAAACATTAAGCAAAAAAGAAAAGAAAATTATAGAATATTTAGAAAAAACATATTTAGTAGTAACAAATTTAAATATACAAAAAATAGGGAAGGAAACTAAATTATCCAAAAAGCAAAAAGAAATAGAAAAAGAAATATAAAATATTAATTAATAACTAAAATAAAGATACAATTCTTTTCATATAATAAATTAAATAAATATGAAAGGAATTGTGTTTTTTATGGTAAGTAAATTAGCTATAATTGGTGGAGACTTACGTATAGTAAAGTTGGCAGAAATGCTTGCAAAAGAAAATATAAAGGTTTATACTTATGCTTTAGAGAATGCAGAAGTATTAAAAGAACAAAATAATATACAAAAGATAAATAATATAGAACAACTAAAAAATTTTAATATAATAATTGGTGGAGTCCCATTTTCTAGCAATGGCATACAAATTAATGTACCATTTAGTAATGAAAACATAAGTATAGAGCAATTGTTCAAAAATATAAAAGGCAAAACACTAATAGCAGGTAATATACAAACTAATGTGGAAAAAATGGCAGAACAATTTAATATAAAACTAATTGATTTACTAAAAAGAGAAGAACTAGCAATTTTAAATACTATATCAACTGCAGAAGGAGCTATTCAAATTGCAATTGCCGAAACTTTAAAAACACTTCACTCAAGTAAAGTGCTAGTAATGGGGTTTGGACGTATTGGAAAAATTTTAGCTAAAATGCTTAATGGAATAGGAGCACAGGTATATTGTGAAGCAAGAAAAAAAGAGGACTTAGCTTGGATAAAAGCATATGGATATTATCCAATAAAATTACAAGAATTAGATAAATACCTAAACCAATTTGATATAATTATTAATACTATACCAGTAATTATATTAAAGGAAGAACAACTCAAAATTTTAACAAATGATTGTATTATTATAGATATTGCTTCATCGCCAGGGGGAGTGGATAAATATGCTGCAAAAAGATTGCGGAATTCACTATATATTTGCATCTTCTTTGCCTCGGCAAAGTAGCACCTGTAACTTCTGCTGAATTCATAAAAGAAACTTTTTATCATATATTAAACGAACTAGAAATATTATAGTATATTTAAAGGAGAAAAGTAAAATGTCTATTTTTCAAGCTATTTTATTAGGAATTGTACAAGGACTAACAGAATTATTACCAATTTCAAGTTCTGCGCACTTAGCTATTATTCCATGGTTATTTGACTGGACGAAATCAGAAAGCTTTACAGTTGCATTTCAAAGTTTTGATGTTGCACTACATTTTGGAACACTACTTGCTATTGGAATATTTTTCTTTAAAGATTGGATCTTATTAATTAAAGGTGGCTATAATCAAATAAAAGGACATAAAAGCCAAGAAGGTAAAATGTTTTGGTATATTGTATTAGCAACAATACCAGGAGGAATAATAGGATTTTTGTTAGACCATTTTGTGGGAGACAAATTAGAACAGCCACTCATTATAGGAATTGCTTTAATTGTAATGGGTATAGCACTATATTTAATAGATAAACACTGCAAATCTAAAACAACTTATGAGAACATGACATTAAAACAGACTTTTTTGATTGGACTATCTCAAAGCTTAGCATTTATACCTGGGGTATCTCGTTCAGGAGTAACAATGACAACTGGCAGACTAATGGGAATTGATAGAGCTTCAACTGCTAAATATTCTTTTTTACTTTCTACACCAATTGTTTTAGCAGCAACTTTATATAAAATGAAAGATTTTGCTTTTGGAGAAATATCTTTCTATATAGGAATTTTAGTAAGTTTTGTTGTAGGATTATTTGTAATAAAATTTTTATTAAATTATTTGAAAAAAGGAAGCTTTAAAGGTTTCGCTAGTTATAGAGTAATTGTAGGAGTATTTATTATAATAATGACATTTATTAAATAAAGGGGGAAATAAAAATGTCTTTTATAGTAGCAATAGATGGACCAGCAGGAAGCGGAAAAGGAACTGTAACAAAAAAAGTGGCAAAAGAAATGGGGCTTACTAATATAGACACAGGAGCAACTTATAGATGTGTTGCTTTGGCAATAATTGAAAATAATGTCTTGCTAGAAGAAAAAAATAAAATAATTGAAATTGCTAAGAATATTAAAATTGAATTTGATGGTAATCAAAATGTTTTTTTAAATGGAAAAAATGTAACAAAGAAAATCCGTTCAAAAGAAGTTAGCGACATTGTTTCGCAAGTATCTAGCATTAAAGATGTAAGACTAATAATGGTAGACTTACAAAGAAAATTAGCACAAAATAAAAATGTTATAATGGAAGGAAGAGATATTGCAACATATGTTTTTCCAAATGCAAATGTAAAAATATATTTAGATGCGTCTTTAGAAGAAAGAGCTAAAAGAAGATACCAAGAAATGAAAGAAAAAAATTTAAAAATAACTTATGACGAAGTTTTAGAAAATATTAAAATGAGAGACGAAAACGACAAAAATAAAGAAATTGGTTCACTAAAAATTGCAGAAGATGCAACAGTAATAGATACAACAAATCTAAGTATACAAGAAGTAGCAGATAAAATTAAACAAATTATAAATAAAAAAACTCAATATTAAATTAAAAAAGGGAGATTCATATATATATGGAAATTATAAGAAAAATAATGAAAGCAATTTTTCACTTTTTAGCATTTATTGTATATAGACCTAAAGTTGTAGGTCAAGAAAATGTACCAAAAGAGGGTGCTGCTATTTTATGCCCTAATCATGTACATGCCATGGATTCGGTTATTATTGTAACTACAAATAAAAGGAAAGTACATTTTATGGCAAAAGAAGAATTATTTAAAAATGCCTTTATTAAGTGGATAGCTAATGTTTTTGGAATATTTCCTGTTAAAAGAGGCGGAAAGGATATTGATGCAATAAAAACTTCTCTAAAAATTTTAAAAAATGGAGGTTTATTAAATATTTTTCCAGAAGGAACTAGAAATGGTTCTAAAAAAGGAGTAAAACCAAAAAACGGAGCAGTACTTATTGCACAAAAAGCAAAAGTTCCAATTATACCAGTTGGTGTACAAGGAAAATTCAAACCTTTTACAAGAGTAAAACTAAATTATGGCAAACCTATTTATGCTAAAGATTTAGACATACAAAACAGACAAGAAGTAGATAATTTTACAAATAGTATAATGCAAGAAATAGCTAGATTGACAAACGAAAAAATTTAATATATAATATTTTAGTTGAAAATAAATTTACATAATATATTCAGCAAATAATAATAAAAATAAGAGGGTAATTATTATGAACAATCAAAAAATAAGAAACATAGCAATTATTGCACACGTAGACCATGGAAAAACAACACTAGT
>USIO01000032.1 GCA_900554815.1 uncultured Clostridium sp. | reverse complement strand
AAACAAGATTCAAAAAAAACATCGAAATCGTAATCATGGTTATTGGAAATTTGAAACTAAGCGCCAAAAGAAAATTTTTAAATTGAAAAATTGAAAATAAGAATTTTATCCAGTAGCTATATTTCCAATTTCTATATTATTAGCAATAGTGTAAACAAAGGAGTTGACAGAAAAAAGTAATAAGCAAATTATAAATTACAATAAGTAGAGTAGGTAATATAGTTGAAATTATCTACTCTTTATTATATAATGCTAACAAAAAATAGTAATTTGTGCTTTGGATTAAAAAATAAAAAAATCTCTGAGAACTTGTATTTTCAGAGATTTTTATAATTATTTTATAATTGCATCATTAGAAGTAAATTCTTCAAGTGAATTTTCTTTTACTTGAATACAAACATAAGAAATTGAATTATTTTCAGAAGCAAAAAATTGGCGTTCTGCAACTGGAGATATTCTTATCCAATCGCCAGCAACTAAATCAATTTCTTCATTATCAATTACTGCTTTACCAGAGCCATCAATAACATAATAAATTTCTTCATTTTGTTTATGAGAATGAATAAAAGGTACATTTTGTCCAGCAGAAATAGTATTGATGCTGATTTCTGCTCCTGTTAAACCTAATTTATCATGTAATTCAACTCTTGGTGCATTTTCTGCACTTACTTTCATAAAATTTGACATTTTAATATTCCTCCTTCAAATTATATTCTGATACTCTTATATCAAAGAACACATTAAAAAACAAGTACGCACTTTAAAGTAACTGCTTGTTTAATTAATAATATATGTTATAATATTAAGAGATTTGTAAGGGAAGTGTAAAAAATGAGAAATAAGGAAGAATTACCAGAATGCCCTGTTGCCACTACAATATCTTTAGTAGGCAATAAGTGGAAACTAATGATAATAAGAAATTTAATGAAAAGACCGTGGAGATTTAATGAATTGCAAAGATCATTAAATGGAGTATCACAAAAGGTATTAACTGATAGTTTAAGACAATTAGAGAATGATGGCATTATTTATAGGAAAGACTATAATATTAATCCACCAAAAGTTGAATATGGAATGACCGAATTGGGATTAGAATTAAGTAAGATGTTAGACATAATGGCTTCTTTTGGCGATTTTTATAAATCTAAAATACAATAACTAAAAGGAGAATTTAAAAATGCAATGTATAAAAGATAGTATAAAAAATATAAATATAGTTATCGGTTGCGATATAGGTTGTACTTATTGTTATGCTAGAATGAATAATGCTAGATTTCATACAACAGATGATTTTAATATTCCTATATTTTTTGAAAATAAATTGAAAATGCTTGATAATAAAAAACACACTGCTTATCTCCTAACTGGGCAAAGTGATTTAAGTGGTTGGAAACAAGAATGGTTAGATAAAGTTTATGAAAAAATGAAAGAAAATCAAGATACGCAATACATTTTTTTAACAAAAAGACCTGATAAAATAAAACTAACTGATACCCCCGATAATGGCTGGTTTGGTGTAACTGTTACATCATCAAAAGAAAAGGAAAAGATAGATATTTTAAGAAAAAATATAAAAGCGAAACATTATCATATTACCTTTGAGCCACTTTTTGATGATGTAGGAAAATTAGATTTAACAGACATATCTTGGGTAGTAATCGGAACAGAAACAGGAAATAGAAAGAATAAAGCAGTATCAAAAAAAGAATGGATTTATAATATTTATAATCAAGCGAAAGAAAAGAATATTCCTGTATTTATGAAAGAAGATTTATTAGGAATATTAAATGAAGATGAAATGATACAAGAATTTCCTAAAGAATTTGGAGAATAATTATGATAGATTTAAAAAATGTAGTTATAAAAGAAAAGAAAGTTGATACAATTCTAACAAAATCTAATTTACCTATTGCAGGATATTCAATAAATCCTTATGTAGGTTGTCCTTTTGCTTGTAGGTATTGTTATGCAACATTTATGAAAAGATTTACTAATCATAAAGAAGATTGGGGAATGTTTTTAGATGTTAAGTATTGGAACAAAATCAACAACCCACAAAAGTATAAAGGAAAAACTATGATAATTGGATCAGTTACAGATGGATATAATTATTTTGAAGCTAAATATAAGAGAACAAGAACATTTTTAGAAGAAATGCAAGGTAGTGGAATAAATCTTATCGTAACAACAAAATCAAATTTAGTAACAAGAGATATAGATTTAATAAAAAATTACCCTAATCCATTAGTTTCTTGGTCAATGAATATATTAGATGAAAGATTTAAAAAAGATATGGAAAATACCCCTACAATCAAATCAAGAATTGAGGCAATGAAACAGATTCATGATGAAGGAATAAGAACAACTTGTTTTATATCCCCAATATTTCCAGGGATTACAGATGTTTTTTCTATTATTGAAGAAATTAAAGATTTTTGTGATTATATATGGCTTGAAAACTTAAATTTAAGAGGTAGTTTTAAAGGAACAATAATGAATTATATTAAAGAAAAATATCCTGCTTTATATCCTTTATATGATGAAATATATAATAAAAAGAATATATCTTACTGGGAAATGTTAGACAAGCAAGTAGAAGAATATGCTAATAAAAATAGGTATATGTATGTTATTGATGAAGAGCCTTTTTTAAAAAATCCTACAGGAAAGCCAATTATAATTAATTATTTTTATCACGAAAAAATAAGACAATCATCAAAGAAAAGGTAAAAGACAAATTACAATTTTTGTGTTACTAAAATATAATAACAGGCTTACTAAGTCCTGTTATTTTTGTTTGTATCTTTTATATATTCTTGGATTTTTGAAATAGATTTTTTATGAATTTTCTGTATGCTCTCTATATCAATATTTTTAGGAATATCCCTTAAAAGATATATCTTATTTGTATCATCTAATCCTATATAAGTGAGAAAAGCAACCGCGAATATAATATCAACATACTTTTTATCACAACTACTTTTATTTTCTATTTCTATTTGATTAGTAATATTTTTAAAGACCTTTTCTCCATGTTTTCTTAAAAAGATTTCACTAAAATCAATCCATAAACCTTCCATACTATCACCTTATCACATTATTAGTGTACCAAAATAATATTATTATAATAAACGCTATAATTCAATATTATATATGCTAGTTTATTGAATTATACTATAAGTTTTATGAAAATTTTGTCGAAAGTAGCAACAAATGTTATATTACAAGCGATTAGATAAATCTAACATATTTTTATTGTGGTTATCTATATATCCCCTAGTTGTTTTTATGTCTGAATGTCCTAACTGTGATGCGATTTGAATTAAACTATACCCTGCTTTGTAATATGCAGTAGATCCAAAATAATGCCTTAATAAATGAGGGTGTAAATCTTCTATTTTTACTTCAACATTATATTTATTTAATATACGATTTACAATACTTCTTGACATAGGCTTATCCTTATAAAAACTACTTTTCTTTCCTACAAATAAATATGGGTTATCCTGGTTAGTTTGTAATCTTTCTTCTAAATATTCTTGAAGTGCTTTATACATTTTATCATTGATAGTTACTTCTCTATATTTCTCCCCTTTTCCTATTATTGCAATAAATCTTTGTTCAAGATGAACATGTATAAGTTTTATATTTACAATTTCCTCTGCACGAAGTCCACCATTGCTTGCAAGAATTATAATACAAGTATCTCTTTTGCTATCTACTGCCTTGTGTATTAACTTATTTATTTTTTTTTCATCTGGAGCATCTTTTTTTACAAAATTAGGTGCTATTTTTATATAATCCCTTTTGTCTATTACAATATCATTTTGTATTCCTTTATCTACTAAATATTCATTAAACTTTTTTAGTGCATTCAATTTTCTATTGATTGTAACTGGCTTTTGATTCTCAATATTTTTTAAATAAGATTTATAAGTTTGTATATCAATACTATTTAATTTTTCAAAATCTTCACCGTAACTGTCCTTATAATAATTTATATACAATTTAACATCTAACAAATAAGATTTATATGTATTTTCACTTAATTTATTTTTTATCATATATTTTTTAAAATCTTCTAACATATTTTCACCCCATTTCAATTATGTAACATATATTTTTTATGATATTCGGCAATTATGTTGCATATAATTCTATATTTACACCATTATTTTTAGTTATATGTCACATAAGTACAGTTATGCGACATATATTTTGTTTCAAATTATTGCCCTATATATAACATATAGGACAGTTACAAATTACATAGTTAATGCAAATAGCAAAATCTGAATACCGTCTGCTATTCCGTTTTTGTAAAATAATTGGTTTTCACGATGAAGATATGTGAATAAAAGATTAGAATACTCTCTTAAATGTTCTCTTGCATTATCTCTTGTTTGAGGTGGTATTTCTTCATTTATGAATTTATCCATTTTGTCGTTCATTTCTCCTAGTTCTGCATCCAATCTTTTTAGTTCCTTATCTTCTAAATTAAATAAGTCATCATCTTCTTTCTTGTCGAATAAATTATCAAGCACATCATCCTTTTCTTCCATTTCTTCACCTCCCCAATAAATTGTATAGGAATTTTTTTAATATGGGAATGCTGAAAAAGTGGAAATTTTTTTCGTTTGTATTGCTTGATATAACAGGGATAGAGTACAATTTTTTGAAAATAAATTTAAAAAGCCATATAAAAAATTCAGACAAATATTGATATATCAATGAAAAAATTTTTTATTTTGTGTTTATTGAAATAACTAAAAAAACTATGTAAAATATAAGTGTGTAATAAGATTTATGTTATAGTTATCATACTATAACTACCCATAAAAGAATAACTTTTATGGCATAACTACTAAAATTTATAGTTAGTAGCAGTATTTCTACATTTTATACAATGTAGCATAAAATGGGTATTTAGCATATCAAATATATAGATTATTTGTGATGCTCAAATATAAAAGAAAGTAATAATTCTAAAAGCCTATCCCCAACCCCCGCTTTTAGTTGTTACTTTCTATTTTTTTACCCAAATTAAAGGAAAGGAGGATTTATCAAAAAAATCTTTTTTACACAAAAATAATGGAAGGAGATTTAGTTATTATGAAAAATGGATTTAGTTTTGAACTATATGAGACTATATTTAAAAATTGTTTTTTACATAGTTCAAGGTATTCTAATGGAGATTTACAACTTAGTTTATTTGGTATTGATCCAGCCACAAATGAAACTGCACATTTTGCTGACATTTCTCTTGAACAAAATAGCAAAGTGCTTGGAGAAGATGAAATTGTGGTTGACTGTAAGTTTAAACCTACCCTAATACCACAGTTATTAGAACTTGGTATTATCAAAAATCAAACAGGAATATGTGTTGTAAATAATAGCATATATCCAATTTACACTATTGATACTAGCAAAGTACAAAAAAACTACTGTTATGCAGAAGAATTAATTGCTGCATAGAAGATGAAAGGAATGAAGTATTATGGAACAGACAAGGTATGTAAATTTACCAGTAATTCGGAAGAATCCAACATGGAGAACAAGTACCAACTTCAAATGGAGGAAAAAGAGCAAAAGAATTGGGACATTTTATAGCAAAAGTACAAGACCAATATATGCAAGGATATTTGCAAAAGTTTGACCAAATATATAAAGGAAAAACAAGTATAGAAATTGAGTTTATTACCGAAGAACCTTTTTCTGCAAAATATTCAAGGTCAAACCAGTCAGGACAAGTATGTTATTGCAAGTATGGAACTGATGAAGCAAATCAAAAGACAAAAGACGGTTGGCAAAAAATAAAATGTTTAGGTATTAACTGTCAGTATAGACAGAAAAAACAAGTTGGACCACCTGACTGTAAAAAAATAGGTTGGCTTAAATTTCTTATACCTAAAATAGCAACAGATAGAATTTGGCTTATGAAGATTACTAGCCAGCAAGCAGTAGATGCTCTAAATCAATATTTTTATTTACAAAAAGAACAAGGAAATACTGTTAAAGGAAAATATATTTTATTTCTAAAACAAGTTGAAAATTCAAAAGATGGAAAGACATTTAATAACTATATTATTGATATTATCAAAAAAGAAGATTTTATTTCTAACACAACAACCCCACAAAAAGAAGAAAATTCACAAGAACAATCCACAGCAAATGAACAAGTTGTGAATAACAATACAGAAAATAAGGATAAAAAAGTAAATGAAACACCAAAAGAAGAACCTAAAAAGAAAGCAACAAAGAAAAGCACTAAAAAAGTAACAAAAATTGAAGTATCAGAAAAACCTAATATTGACAAATGCTACTATTTTACAAATCACCATACAGAAGAATTTATGAAAGATGGAAAACCAAAAGAATATTTTATTGGAGAGTTTTACGATATGACAGATAAACCTGTTAATTTTATTGTTAAACCAGAATTAGTTGAACCAATACTTAATTGTGGCATTGGCTCAGTTTTAGAAACAGAAATACAAGAATTTAAAGACAAAAAAATATTAACAGATTTTAAATTCGTACAAAATAACGAAAAAGAAGCACAAAAAAATATAGCAGCATAAGAAAGGGGTTTTCTTATACTACTACCGTTATTTACAAATGTCATTTGCATTAATTGTATATATAATATACAAAAAACAAAAATAAGTCAATGGTCAAAAAATAAAAATTTTAAAAAAGGAGAATATACAAAATGAAAAATAAATTCAAGAATAAAGATAAGGTTTTTGTATATGGTCCTGGTGAAAATGCTGGTAAGTTTTATAAAAAACAACCAGCTTATATTATTGAAAGAGATTCTTATTATCTTGATTACTTAGTTAAATTTAAAGATGGTACAGAGGACTGGATAGAAGAAAAATATTTACGAAAACCTTATGCAAGAAAATATCAAAAATACAGAAAAAGAAAAAAGTCAAAGAAAATACAAGAAAAAAGGAGTTAAGGTTATATGAAAGTTGATTATATTAAAACAATTCGGATTTAGAAAGTTTAAAGGGGTATTTGAAACAAAGTTATATGATACAACAGCTATTAGTGGAAAAAATCGATCTGGAAAGAGTAATATTCTCTATGCTATTGTAAATACACTTTTAGGAACTAACTTATCAGGAGATGAAAAATCTTGTCTTATCAATAAAAATGTAGATAGTTCTTATGGCGAATTGCATTTTACAGATAATCAAGGAATTAGCCATATACTAATTCGTACTAAAAATAGAGTTGGAACAAAAAACAATTCTATATTACTTGATGGAAAGCAGATAACTCAAAATGAATTAATTAACTATTACAAAGATAAGAAATTATTTTTGTCTATTATAAACCCATTATATTTCTTATCTAAAAAACCTGCAGAACAAAAAGAGTTAGTTGATAAGTATTTGTCTAACACAAGGCCTATTGAAATATTTAATGGACTTAGTGATTTACAAAAACAAAATTTACTAAAAAGATATTTTAAAATCCATGTAAGAGAGATTTACGACAAATTTAGCGAGCAAGAATTAAAAGAACTTTATATTTCTAATAAATTACAGGAAATTACTAATAAGCAGTTTGAAGAATTATCACAAAAAGAATTATTTAGTAGTTTTAAAGATGTTGTTTTAAGAGATATAAAATATTATTATATGCTATCTCCAAAAGAACAAGAAGAATTTATAAATACCCACCTTTTAAATATTTTTATGGATATTGCGTATGATAATTTAAGTAATGAAGAACAAAAGTTATTAGAAGGTAACCCACAAGATATACCTACTTACATATCAGAGTTAAATCAAGACATAAAGAAAGCCGAAAGTTATATCACTTCATTAAATGGCAAAATTGATTATGCTCAAAATATAGCAGATGAAAAATTACCTGAAGCTAAAAAATTTGAAAAAGAAGTTGAGCTTTCACTTGCTTATCAAGAATTGGATTCATTATCAAATGACAAACAAATTAGAGATAAGGAAATTCAAAAGCAAAAAGTAGCAGATTTAGAAAAAGAAATTTTAAATATATCGACAGAAATTACGGAACTTGCAAAAACTATGAAATCAGGAAAACAAAAATATTTAGCAATAAAAAATGGTACAGACTGTCTTTGTCCTACTTGTGAACAAACTATAAAAGATAAAGCAAAAGAAAAAACTATTGCTAATATGAAAAAAGATTTAACAGATGCTTTTAACAGGAAAAACACATTAGAGGCAAAGGAAAAAGACTTAAAATTTAAACTTACAATGGAAAAGTGTCATTATCACGCACTAGGTGGAGATACAAGTATAGATAATACTAAGAAAATTGCCAATATAAAAGAAAATATAGATAAATTAGAATTAGAGAAAAAAGAAATAGAAAAATTTAATAATGAAATTTCTATCAAAGAAAAAAATATACAAAATGCTAAAATCGACATATCTAATTTTAATAAACAAATTTCTATACAAAATAAATATATTAGTGATTTGAAAGATGCAAGAAAAGTTGCTCAAAAGCTATATATTGGTTACATTGAAGAAAAAATGAAACTTGCAAAACATTACTTAAAAGATGTTAAAGTGAAGTTTTATTCTGTATTAAAGACAACAGGAGAAATAAAAGACGACTTCGTAATTACTTACAAAGGTAATTTATTATCTAATTTGTCTAGGTCAGAAACTATTGCAACAGCCTTAGAATTTGCCAATATGTTTAATAAAATCGCAAAAACTAACTTCCCTATCTTCATTGATGACATGGAAAGTTGTGCAGATTATGATTTTATAAAAAGTTATGCAAGTAACTCACAATTAATTTTGTCTAATGTAGTTAAGGGCTCAAATTTAAAAATTGCAGATTATTATAATAATGAAGATTGTACTATTATAAAACCTGTAATAACTAACGCAAAAACTATGAAAGTATATAACAAAAATACTACTGCTATTCCAAAAGCAGCATAAAAAATATAGAAAAGTCAGATAACTTCTGGCTTTTTCTATTCTAAAAAAGAAAGGAAGATTTACATATGAAAATTAAATGTTTATTAGTTATGCCAAATAAAGAGGTACAAAAAGTTAAAATACCAGGAAGTCTAAAATTTGTAAGGGCTTTAATAGGAAAAGATTTATTAAAGATACGATTAAATAAAAATAACTTAATTATTGCTAATCAAAACGCAGCAAATGATGAGTTCAATAGGATTTTTCAAGGTTGCATCTTATATGGAACTTTTTTAGTTGTTTCAATTAAAAATAAAAAACTAACTTCAATGAAAAGAAAGGATACAAGAAAATTTTACAATATGTTTAAACTTGTAAAACATGAAAAGAAAATAGCAAGATACAAAGAAGAATTTTTGGAAGAATACTATTACAGACAAAGAAAAATGAAAGTAAAAAATAGAAAGCATAATAAAGAGGTAATCTTTAAAAATGCTGCATAAAAGAAAGGAAGGAATTAAAGAATGAAATATTTAGCAATGGTTGTATTAAACCCAAATATCAGCAAAAGAAAAATTGATTTTATACAAGGAGGAATTGTAAGTTTATTTGAACAAAAAAGCAGAGTAAACAAAACCTATTTTTTAGGAAAACGTAAGTTAGAATATCCTGTGAAGAAATTTGAAGAAGGTTATCATTTAAAATTTGAAATCGAGACAAATGAAAAGAAAATAACACAAATCAAAAATATTTTAAAGTCTAATGGCAATGTTATTTTCCATTTCATCATTAACAATGAGACACAAAAAAATACATTACCTATTCTAAAAAAGATTAAAAATCCTTTTAGAGTAAATCAAAATGTAAATGCTTTTACACCTATATCAAAAAATTCAAAAGTATATATGTTAATTAGCAAAAATCTAAAACTACCTTTTGCAGAATCTAACATACTTGCTATAAGTGATAATATTGATAAATTATTTCAAGTGGCATTCAAAAAGTTACAAGAATATGTTTATGTGAAAGGTTTTCATACTACAAAAGAATTACGTAATATGAAAGAAATCGAAAATGAGCTTAAAAAATATTGGAAAGTACAATTTACATTAGGCGATAACATCAATGTAGGACAAGAATTATCAATTCAAGAAAAAGTTTTAATTTAGGAGGAATCAAGTTATGAATAATTATGAAACAATTTTTTTAATGAAAGATGATATTACAGAAGAGCAAAGGAATGCCGTTGTAGATACAATAAGACAATACCTTAATGAAAATGCAAAGATATCAAATGAAGAAGATATAGGAAAAAGAAAATTAGCTTATGATATTAGAAAATATCAATATGCTTATTATTACATAATTTATTTTAACGGAAAAGCTAGTGTTATTCCTGAATTAGAGAGAAATTATCGTACAAATGAAGATATACTAAAACATATCGTAGTAAAATTAGATGATTAGAAAGGAAGGAAAGAATTATGAACAAGACAATTTTATTAGGAAGATTAACAAAAAATCCAGAAATTAAATTTTCACAAACAAATAATGTAAAGGTTGCTACATTTAGTTTAGCAGTAAATAGAAAATATGTAAAACAAGGAGAAGAAAGACAAGCAGATTTCTTTAATATAGTCGCATACTCAAAACTTGCTGACTTTGTAGAAAAGTTTTTAAAACAGGGTATTCAAGTATGTGTTAATGGTAGACTTCAAACGAGAAACTATGAGGATAAGAATGGCATTAAAAGATATGTTACAGAAGTCATTGCAGAAGAAATAGATTTTGCTGATAGTTATACAAAAATTGAAAGCAATACTGATAATATACAAGAAACTGTTAGTGAGGAATTAAAGGAAAAAGACGCATCAGAAGATTTTATTTCTAATGGTGATGATCTTCCATTTTGATATAGGAGGGGGATAAATGAAATTAACAGGAAGAGAATATGTTAGTTTGTCTGCTCTAAGAGATGATGGTTATAGATTTACTATTTGTTGCCTTACATTAGACCAACTATTAAATCGTTTTATTATTAGTAATATTTTAAATGATTTAAAAAAAGATATAAATACTAGGAAACATACTACAACATCTATAATAATTAATCACAATACAAATGATAGTATAAAATTTAAGAAAAGAGATAAGTTAAACATACATTATCAAATATCTTTAATCAATAATATACTAAATGACACTTTATATGATGCTTATGATAAAAATTTAGAATTAAAAGATTTCTATAATACCATTGTTGACTTATTTGAAACATATGCTTATGAAATGGATACAGAAATAGATAACATACATATTGATATTGTAGAAATAGAAATTGTGAAAGGAGACAAAAATGAAAATCAAATTATATAGTTCAACAGATGAAGAATTACTTGAAAACTTTGCAGAAATAGCAAAAAAATATGCAAGTAACAATTCTATTACTATCACCAAACATCCATTGTTTGGTGATGATTACTATATCAATTTTGAAGTAGATTCATTAGAGTTTTTACCCAAATTAGAGCAAGACTTATTTAACATATATGGTACAGAATATTTACTAGTATTTTGTACTATTGATGAAAATACATATGGAATAAATATTTATAATGGCTATTTAGATTAACAAAAATAAAGGAGGGTTTACATATGGAAAAAACAAATATTGTATCAGTAAAATATGAAGATAGATATATGCCTAAAACATTTAGTGGAAAAGCATATTCTTATATTACAGCAATTCCATTAGAAGTTGGAGATTTAGTTGTCGCTCCTACTTCTTATGGAGAAAAAATCGCAAGAGTATCAGCAATAAACATTCCAGAATTTCAAGTTGAATTTATGAAAGCCAATTTAAAATTGATTACTGAAAAAATCGACAGACAAAAGTATTTGCAAGAAGATAAAATATCAAAAGAGGCTGCATAATATGAATGGTAAGGAAATAGCAAATATTCTAGTTCAAAAATTAATTGCAGGAGGTTTTATTGTTCATAGATATAATTCACATACTACAAGTTCAATTTATATCAAGCTGGACTATGGGCTTTCTTGTGGTATTAGAATAGCAGATCATCCTGGCAAAAAGAAATACAGTTACAGATTTAATGTAATAAAAGATTATATTGGAGATAAGGTTATCATAAAAGATGGCCTTATTTGCCGATTTTATGATTTTACAGAACTAGAAGAAGTAATAAAAGCAGTTCAAAAAGAAAGACAAGAAAAAATCAATAAATATGGCTTACAAAATTACAAGAAATACATGGAAAGAGAATCAAAAGATGATTTATATACAAGATTTAGGAAAATGGAGGTAAAAAAGAAATGACTGGTTTTGAACGATTAAAGGAACAAGTAAAAGACCAAGAGGACAAAGCATTAGTGCAAACTGTGGATTACTTATTATCTCGTGAAGATATGGAACAAAGATATCTCAATGAGGAAAAGACACTTGAAGAAATGGCACAATTCATAAGAAATAAGGCACGAAAATATATGAAAAACGGTTGGAATTACATTACTAATGAAGTTGTTTATGCATGGGCTATTATGTATTTCTCATTACCTAATTCTTTTCTAAAAATAGAAAAGAAAGATACAACTAAAGGTAAAGCAAAAACATCTTCAAAAAAGGAAAATCCTAAGAATAATGTTGTTTCCTTAGAAGATGCAAAAAAGAATATGGAAAAGAAAAAAGAAACAGCTCAAATTTCTTTGTTTGGAGGTGTTGGATAATGAAACAGGAAGAAGTAGACAAGTTAATGCTTAAAATAGATAAAAAGTGTAAACTTCCAAAATATTGGGATAACTTCATTAATGAAAACTCAAAAACACATCACCTAATTATAAAAGATAAAGAAAAGAAAAAATTGTATTGTACAAATTGCAACAAATATTTTATTGACAAAACAATAAAGGTTCGTGATTATGTAGAATGTCCTAATTGTCATAAGAAATCAGGAGTTTATGGCATAAACTATTACAGACGTTCATTTGAACAGTCTGTTGTATTAGTTCAACGAATGGATAAAAAAGTTATTATAAGAATTTTTGAGATATATTCTTATTTTGAAGGAGATAGTAAAAAAATCAAAAGAAGCTGTATTGAGTATGCAAGAATAGTGCCTGGTATAGGAAGATTCTTAGGGAATAATGTTTATATCAATATGTTTGGAGTTTTAAGAGTATATCATGGATATAAGAAAATAAGTTGGTCAGAATATAAAGGTCATAAATATTTAACGGATTATCCTACATATCCATATAACAAAAAAAGAATTATAAAAGGTACAATTATGGAATATGCACCCATAAAAGAATTTATGGATAAATTTTCATATTACCGTTATAATTTTTTAGATGTATTGGAATTAGCTGCTTATGGTAGTTTTGAACTATTATGGAATATGAAATTATATAATTTATGTTTTTATTCTAAGGCTTTAAATAAAAATGGTAGTTTCTATAAAAGATTTAGAGTACCTAAAAGTTTTCTGAAATTTATGCAAGACAACAATGTTTCATACAAAGAACTAATGTTACTTCAATTATTTCAAAAAACTGATAAAATATTGCTTCAAAAATATCGTAATACTAATATAAACTATTTAAGATTTTTAGTTAAAAATAATGTATTAGATGATATTTTAAAGGCAGGTATAGACATTGATTGCAATAATATGAATCTTATAAAAGAAATAAGCAAAGAAATTCCATTAAAAAAATTAATGAAATATCAAAAAGGGTTAAATAATTTGAATATTTATAAAGATTATTTAGCTATGGCAAAAAAATTATCATATCATTATAAATCAAAAAAAGATTTATTCCCAAGGAATTTAATATCAAGACATGATAAAATGCAGAAAAAAATTGCTATTGAAGAAGATATGGATACACAGTTTAAAGCATATTTAAGATATTTAGATTTATCAAAATATACTTATGTAGATGATAAATATATTATCTTTCCTGCACCTAGTATAGATGATTTAAAAGATGAAGGAAAACAGCAAGGAAATTGTGTTGGCTATATGTACTTAAACCCATATATAGAAAATAAAACTGAAATTTATTTTATAAGAGATTTATCAGAAGTTACCAAATCATTTATAACGCTAGAATTTAAAAATGGTCGTGTAGTTCAAAAAGAATTACCTCATCATAATAGAAATTTTACAGATGAACAAAATGCTTTTATAGATAAATGGCTTGGTTTTAGAAGTTTTATAGAGAAGAAAGAAAAATATAAAAAGAAACAAGAAATTAAAGTCATCAAATATAACTTCAAAAAGATGGCTGCATAAAGGAGGAGATTAGAAATGAAATCTACATATAATAGAAAAACTAGGGCCAAAGAAATATTTGATAAGGTTGTTAGCAATGTACGAACCATTATACAAAACGGAGAATATGAAAAATATTTAAAGTTTCAAAATAAATTTACAAAATACAGTTTTAATAATACCATCCTAATATTTAGTCAATTTCCAGATGCTACAAATGTTGCTGGCAAAGCTAAATGGAAAGAGTTAGGTCGAGAATTGATAAATGATGCTAAAAAAATACAAATAACTGCCGGTATGCCAAAGCAAGGAAAAACAAAAGTTAAGAAAATCATTGATGGAAAAGAGGTCGAAGAAGAACAGACTTATGATTATATAGCTTATAAATCAGTATATGTATATGATATATCTGAAACCATAGGAGAACCAATACCACTAGAAGTTAAAATACTTGATAGTGAAAATATGGGTTCTTTTTTTGATAAGTTAAAGCAATTTAGTAAATTTCCTGTATATGAAAAAGAACTTGAACAAGGTGTAAAAGGATATTACAGTCCTAGATATAAGGAAATATCAATAGAAAAAAGAATGTCCATTGATGCAAAGGTAGCTGTGCTTTTACATGAATTAACACATGGTCTATATGATGATTTTGATTACAAGACTGATAGAAATTTATCAGAGGTTTTTGTCGAATCTGTTGCCTATATGGTAGCCGATTATTTTGGACTTGATAATTCTATGTGTAGTTTTAATTACATTACACAATATGCCAATGGTGATCCTAAGATTTTAATTGACTTGGGGAAAAAAATAAAGAAGTGTGCAACTGATTTTATAAAAGGACTTGAAGAATTTGAAGTTCTACAAGAAGAACAGCTTGCAGCTTAGTCGAAGGGAGAATTAAATTATGGTTATTGAATATGAAAAATATAAATTTACAAAGGAAAATGGCAAAATCGAAATTGACGATACTAAAAATATATTTTTAAAAGGAACAAATCCTTTTGACAACTTAGATACTTATTTTGGGATATGGCCTAATAATGGTGGTCTATCTATTGTAACAATTATAAGTTATAGAACCATTACATATAAGCACTATTTAAACAGGAATTTATCTACAATATGTGATATACAAGAATATTTAAAAAATAACGATAATGTAAAAATTATTCAAAAAGACCAATTTGAAAAGCAAATAAATCATATAAGGTCAATATTTGAAATAGGAATTGATAATATTATACTAAATAAATATTTTGAGGAAAGAAGGAACAAAAATTATGAATAATTTAGATTATCAAGAAGTAAAAAAACATATAAATATTTTAAATGTGGCATATCATTTATGTTTAGAAATTGTAGACCAAGTAGGATATGAATATAAAGCAATATGCCCTTTTTGTGGTTATAATAAAAATAGTAAAATTCCTACCCTATCTTTAAATATAGCAACTAATAAATATTGTTGTAGTCGTTGTGGTGCTGGTGGTTATTCAATAGGTTTATATGCTCGAATGAAAAAAATAACTAATCAAGAAGCCTATAAAGAACTTTTAGATAGAGAATGTTATTCTCAAAACAAAGTGGCAGTTGAAATCAGTCCAATAAATTTATTAGCAGACATTCAGTTAAGAGATAGAGTTTATAGAGATTTACTAGATATGTTGAAATTAGAAAGTCAGCATAGAAGTTATTTAAGGAAAATAGGTTTGCTAGATAGTTCTATTGAAGATAATTTATATAGAACTGTACCTAAAAATTATATTAAAAGAAGGTTAATATCGCATATTTTATCTAAAAAGTATGATCTTGCAGGAATAGCAGGTATGTTTCAAGAGGAAGATTTTAAATGGTGCTTTAATAGATATAATGGCTTTTTTGTACCAGTTTTTAATGAAGAAGGTTTAATACAAGGTCTTTCTATACATTTAGATAAGCCTTTTAATAATTCAGAAGATATATGGTTTTCAAGTAATAACAAGATAAATGGAACAGCTACTAAAAATTATATAATGAAAAGTAATATATCTGCAGATACAACAGATGTTATTTTAACTGATAATTTTATTTTAGGCCATCTTATAAAAGATGCTTTAAATTTACCGGTTATTAGTTTTCAAAACATATCTAATTCATATATGATACTAAAAGAGATAGAAAATACCAATATCAAAAATATTACTTTTGTTGTAAGAATACCTAATTGTAACAATAATTTAGATTATATTATAAATCGCATTTTTCGTGATTTATTACCATTAGGCTACAATTTAGATACTAAGTGCATTACTAATTATAACGACATCTTTAAAATAGATTTTTTTGATAATAATTTTAATGTTGATTATACATTAAAAAATGTTGCTTAAAATTCATATATAGTCTATTCTTTTTGAAGGATAGGCTATATTTTTTTGCCTTTATATGTTATAATCATCTCGAAGAATAGTAATTTGTTGAATGGAGGTAATATAATGAAAAAAGGAAGAATTATTATAATTACTGGTTCGCCAGGAACTGGAAAAAGCACAATTTCATCAATTTTAGCAAAAGAGTCTAATATGAGCAAGTCAGTGAACATGCAAACTGATGATTTTTATCATTATCTTTCTAAAGGTGCAATACCTCCATATTTACCAGAATCAAACGAACAAAACTTAATTGTTATAGAAGCATTTTTAGAATCTGCAAAGCGATATGCTCGTGGCGGATATGATGTAATTGTAGATGGGATTGTCGG
>USIO01000031.1 GCA_900554815.1 uncultured Clostridium sp. | reverse complement strand
GGCTATATAATAAAAATATAGATGATGAAACAGCAGTAAACAACATAGAAATAACAAACATCGATAAAACAGCCCCAACAGCACCAACAAGTATAACAAAAACAGAAAACATAAATAGTATAACAGTAACAGCAAGTGGCGGAACCGATGTAGGAAGTGGAATAGCGGGATATAAATATAGCACTAATGGAACAAGTTGGACAGAAACAATAAAAGCAGGAGAAAGCCATACATTTGAAGGAATAAAAGCAGGAACAGAAGTAACAATCTATGCAAAAACAGTAGACAAAGTAGGGTTAGAATCAAGTACATATAGTAGTACAGGAAGTACAGCAGAAGTAACAGGAAATATAACCATGAGTAAAAACCCAAGTAGTGCAGCTTGGATAAATGGAAATATAACAGTAACATTAAGCTATAGTAATATACCAGCAGGCTATGAAATACAGTATAAAGTAGGAAGTGGAAATTGGACAGCAGGAACAAGTGTAACAGTAGCAAGCAACAATACAACAGTCTATGGAAGACTATATAATAAAAATATAGATGATGAAACAGCAGTAAACAACATAGAAATAACAAACATCGATAAAACAGCACCAACAGTGCCAACAGGAATAGAAAGTAGTGCAACAAGTAATAGTATAACAGTACAAGCAAGCGGAGGAACAGATAGTTTAAGTGGAGTAGCAGGATATCAATATAGAATAAATAGTGGAGAATGGTCAGCAACAATTGCTAATGGAACATCTCATACATTTAGTGAATTAACAGCAGGAACAAACTATACCATAGAAGCAAGAACAGTGGATAATGTAGGAGGTTTATCTGGTGTATATAGTGTAACAGAAAAAACAACAGCAATAGCTCAAGTAATAACAGAGACATCAGAAATATATGGAGATACAAAACAAAGGGAAGCGCCAATACCAGTAGGGTATACAGCATCCCAAATAGCAGGAGAAAACACTATAGCAGGTGGATTGGTAATATACCAAACAACAACACCAGTAACAGGAACAGCAAATAGTGCAAGTCACATAAGTGCAATGGAGACATATAATCAATATGTGTGGATACCAGTAGATGATATAAATGATATGGTAATGTGTAAGAAAAATAAAAGTGGAAGCGTATGTAACTTGCAATTGCAAGGAGAAGAGTTAGTATGTACAACACATGGTTACACAACAGCAACAGAATTAACGACAGACAATATAGATACAACAGGATTAGCAGGTAGATTATATGGAGTGGATGCTACTTTAAAAGAAACAATAATATCAAGAGCCCCTTCCCGTCCTTCTCCAGGAGAATATCAAACTAATATGCAGTTTACAGAGGCTAAAAAATCCAGCCAAAAATTTACTAGACGGTAACTGCGAGCCAGATATATTGACAACTTATGATCAAGATGATGCAATAAGTGGAAATAATTATATGGAGTTAGCAGGTATAGCAGACAAAACAGTAGCATCATTAAAAAAACAGTTAAATGAAGATTATATAGAGATGGCAAAAAGTGTAGCAAAGTATGGTGGATTTTATATAGCACGTTATGAGGCTGGCGCAAATGGTTTAAGTAAAAAGAATCAAGACGTGTTTATAGCTAATAATTTAGACATACACTATTGGTATGGATTATATAATACATTAAGAAATAAAACAGGAGTAAATACTAATGTAGCAAAAAGTCATATGGTATGGCGGAAGTCAGTATGACCAAATAATACATTTTATAGGTAAAAGTGCGGAAGTTGCTCATACAGATAAAGTAGCAACAACCCAAAACAAGACAGGATATAATGGGGACCAGGATATTTTAAAAAATATTTACGACCTTGAAGGTAATTACTGGGAATGGACAGCCCAAGCAGCGAGGTATGAAAGAGCTCACAGAGGAAGTCACTACTTCCTAGCTTCCTATGGACGATACAATCCGGCTAGCTACCAAGGATATGGTTGGGTAGATATTGAAGTTACCTCGGTTACGGCTCGCCCCGTCCTTTATATAGTGTTTTAATGTTAGAATAGACTGTCATAAATTTTGTATAAAATAAAAAAATACCTTTTATGATATAATAAAAATTAATATCAAGGAGGTATTTTTTATGAAAGAAAAATAGATATTTTAAAAAATATACTAATAGGTTATATTTTTTACTACAAGCCCAAGAAACAACAAACAAATAAAATATAAATATATAAAAATAATTGTAATTTGTATTACTCTTTATCTTTTTTGCTATTTCTATATAATATACTAAATGTTAGTGTAAATAACATTGGTATAACTGAATAACCAGCATTATCTAATTTATGAGTGATTACCAGGTATCCACTAATTAAAGTCAAAATTGCAAATACAAAACTTAAAATCAAAAATATTTTTACCTTTAATTTTTCTTTATTCATAACTTTTACATCTCCCTTATATATTGTAAAAAAGGAATAACATTAGTATCATTAGTAATAACAATAATAGTATTAATGATACTAGCAGGAGTGGCAATAAGCCTAGCAACAGGACAAAATAGCATATTTAGTAAAGCAAATAATGCAGCAACTAAATGGAATACAGCAGTAGGAAAAGAAAGTAATACAATAAAAAACATATTAGAAATTACAGACAAAGTAACAGGTGCTGGAGACGATGACATAATATACGTAGGTGATGTTCCTATTCCAGAAGGATACAAAGTATCGCAAATAGATAGCGAAGATTCTGTGTTAGAAGGATTAGTAATTTATGAAATATTAGAAAAAGCAGAAGTAGAATGGAAACAAGATGAAACAGACGGAACTAATGAAAGTACAATAACAATAGGAGAAGAGACCACAAACTTGCAAGAAACTGTAAACCAGTATGTATGGATACCAGTAGAAGATATAAATGATATGGTAATGTGTGAAAGTAATAATAAGTTACCAGAAGGAGAAGAAAACAAAATATGTAATATAGAATTAGTAGATAATGAAGAAACAGGAGAAAAAGTATTAAAATGCACTAACCCAGACTACTCTACTACTGCTACTAATCTAGTAGGAAGACTGTATATAGGCTCAAATACTAATACAACAGATAGTAAAGGTAATCGTATTTATTCATATATAATGAAATTTACAAATGAAGATGGAAGCCCTGTAAGAGACCAGACATATGATGAAAATGGTTATCATGAGCCAGATACAGTAAATGCTGATTCAAGTAATAGTTTAGAACTAACACAATTACAGAATGAGTTTAAACTAATGGCAACAAGTGTAGCAAGATACGGAGGATTTTATATAAGCAGATATGAGATAGGAGAAGGAGGAAACAGTAAAAAGGGACAGATAGTATTAACAACATCAAGTACTACTGGAAATAATTATTTGGGAGCAAATAAATGGTATGGTCTATATAATACAATAAAAAACAGCGGTGCAAATAAACAAATGATATGGGGATGCCAGTATGATCAAGTAATAAAGTTTATAGGAGAACAAGCACAAGTTGGACATAGTGATAGAAAATTAACCGAAGACCATGCATTATCAGGACAAAATGAATTAGATTGTATGAATAATATCTATGACCTTGAAGGTAACTATAATGAATGGACAGCAGAATCAACTTCTGCTTCCTCTCGAGTTTTCCGAGGCGATTACTACGGCAGTGTAAATTTTGGCAGTTTCAATCCAGCAAGTGCACACTCCAGTAGCAGTACGACTAGCTCCAACAATAGCTACTACTCTTCCCGCTCCACACTTTATTTGTAGTGCTGAAACGCTGCTAGCGAGAAAGTGCAATTTATCCATTTAATAAAAATAGTAGAAAATGTATTATAATAAAATAAAAGTGTAGCTTTTTAGCATTGCCAAAAATAGAGACCTATATTGTAACATAAATAGAAAATAAGAATATTATATGTTATATAAAACATATAAAGGAGGTAAAGCAATGCAAGAAGAAAGAAATTGCGGTTGTGCTTGTGACTGTGGATGCAACAACAATACAGGACTATCTTGTGGAGGCGGAGACTGTTCAACTATATTTTTTATTATCATATTTTTACTACTATTTTGTAACTGTAACTCTGGAAGAGGATGTTGCTAAATAATTAATTTTGAACATAATAAAAATTAAATGTAATATAATAATTAATTCAACTTATTCATAAAATAAAAAAAGAACTAATTGAACTATATTTTTTGTATAGTGATGTTAGTTCTTTTTTATTGCATAAAAAAATTAAAACTACTTTAAAAATCCATTAATAATTTCTTGCTCTGATTCTTTTTTAGAAAGACCTAAAGACATTAGTTTTATTAACTGCTCTCCTGCAATTTTGCCAATAGTTGCTTCATGAACTAAATTAGCATCAATGTTGTTTGCAATAATAGAGGGAATAGCAATTACTTTAGCATTACCTTGAATAATAGCATCACATTCTACATGCCCAAAGCAAATAGAATTTCCTTCTATTTTAGACTCAAATTGCTGAACAGAATTATCTGTTGCTACAGATCTAGATGTTACTTTAGTACTAGAATTATTGCCATTTAAATATACTTCAAAAAAAGTTTTAGCATATTGTAAACCATGTGTCATAATTTTTTCAGAAATAACTAGATTTGTATTATTTCCCAAAATAGCATTTGTTTTCCTAACTGTTGAATCAACACCTTTTACTTGTAAACTATCCATTTCAAAACTACTATTATCTTTTAAATTAATTTCAGTAATAGGATTTAAAATTTTTTTTCCAGTACCATCTCCTTCTCCATAATGCTTTTCGATGTATTTTACCTTTGCACCTTCTTCCAAAAAGAAACGATGAATACCATCATGCTGAGAATCTAAATGATTATTATTGTGAATTCCACAACCGGCAACAATTACAACATTTGCATTTTTACCAATATAAAAATCATTATATACAATGTCTTTTAATCCACTTTCAGTAATAATTACAGGTATATGGACAAAATCAAATTTTGTATTTTCTTTAACAAAAATATCTATTCCAGAATTATCTGTTTTGGTAACAATATTAATATTATCCGTTATTTTTCTCTCAATACCTTTGCCATTTTTCCTAATATTATAAGCGCCTTCTGTTTTACTATCTATATTAGCAACTTCATTTAATAAATGCTGATCTAATTTTTCCATTTAAGTTTCGCCTCCTAACTTGCAACAATTTGGCTTTACTAAAATTTCTTTCATCATTTCATTTGACCTGCCAACTTTTTTAATTTTACCATTATTAAGTAAAATAATATTATCAGCAATTGCTAAAATCCTTTCCTGATGTGAAATAATTAAAGTTGTACCTTTAACAGATTCTCGTATATTTTCAAAAATTTTAATCAGATTTTGAAAACCCCATAAATCAATTCCAGCCTCTGGCTCGTCAAAAATAGTTAATGGAGAGTTTCTAACAGCAACAGTTGCAATTTCAATCCTTTTTAATTCGCCACCAGATAAAGAAGAATTAATTTCCCTATCAACATATTCCTTAGCACATAAACCAACTTTAGATAAAATTGCACAAGCATCTTTTTTAGATAAGTCTTTTTTAATAGATAATTTTAATAAATCATATACAGTAAGACCTTTGAACTTAACAGGCTGCTGAAAAGAAAAACTTATTCCTAAATTTGCCCTTTGGTCAATAGTAAAAGAACTAATATCTTTTCCATTAAAAATAACTTGTCCACTATCTTGAACCTCAATTCCCATAATAATTTTAGCTAAAGTAGACTTGCCAGAACCATTAGGACCTGTAATAACATAGAAATGATTATCATTTAATGTTAAATTTATATTATCTAGTATTTTTTTGTTATCTCTTTCAAAACATATATTTTTTAACTCTAGCATTTACGATCCTCCCTAATATTAACTTACATAAAAATACAAAAAATATTATATTTCTACACAAGTTAGACATGACTAACATTTTATAAAAAATAAATAATTTTGTCAATACAAAAAGGCTTTTTATATATAATTACTACAATAATGTAATTTTATTTGCGCTTTTTTTAATTATTTTTTCATCTTTTAGTCGTTTTAATTCTCTCATCATAGCAGTTCTTTCAATCATAAGGTAATCTGCTAAATCTGTTAAAGAAAATGGTATTTCTATTGTTTTACTACCAGTTTCTTTAGAAATATTTTGAAAATATGTTAATAATTTATCTCTAATATTTTTATATGACAATAATAGTATTCTAAAATTTTGTTCAGCAATACCATTTAAAATAAGATCTGGCAAATTTCTTAAAAGCTCTATATGGAATATACAATCTTTGTTACAGGTTTCAATTGTGTCATAAGGAAAAAACAATACACTACATTTTTTCTTTGCTAAAACAAACAACTCTCTGTCGATATAAATTTTAAATAATGCTTCTCCAAAAAGATCATTTTTTTTGTAACAATATAGTATTTTTTTATTTCCCTCTTTATCATAAGTAAGTAATTGTGCTTCGCCATCTAGCAAAATATATAATTGATTTCTCCTAATTAAAAAGGTAGTAATAATTTCATCTGCTTGGAATTCTTTAATTTCACCCAAAAAACAATTTGTTATTAATTTATTAATAAAATTTTCTACATCAAAATTCTTTTTCATAATTGCATCATTCCTTGGATAAATAATATCACAAAAAAGTTGCTATAGCAACACTATATTTTAAAATATGCTTGTAGTAAGCACAAAATTTTATAAAATATATGTAATATAAATGTAATATTTCATAAAAACAATGAATTTAAGCTAAAAAATAAAACTATAAAAAACTAACATTAAAAAAGTTGCTATAGCAACTTTAAATAAAAAAATGTTTTTATAAAATAAATGCACAGCAACAATAAAATAAAAATTAAACTTAAGAGGAATAAGCCATATTGTCTGCTTAGTAATAAAATAGGGGGAAACAAAATGCAAGTAATTAAAAGAGATGGAAGAGTAGTAAAATTTAATAAGGAGAGAATTGTAGATGCTATAACAAAAGCAATGGCACAAACAGTAGGCGGAGTAGATATTGACTTAGCAAATAAAATTTCAAGTAGTGTAGAAAAACAATTAGAAGATAAAAATCAAGTTAGTGTATATGAAATTCAAGATGTTGTAGAGAAAAAATTGATGGGCTCTAGTAGAAAAGAAGTTGCTCAGAGTTATATTACTTATAGATATAATAGAGATGTAGCAAGAAAATCAAAAACAAAAGAAATATTTTTAGATATTATAGGAGCAAAGGCAAACGATATTACTAGAGAAAATGCAAATATGAATGCAGATACTCCTGCTGGAATGATGATGAAATTTGCCAGTGAAACAACAAAACCATTTGTAGACGATTTTTTACTTTCACCAGAAGTAAGAGAAGCAATGCAAAAAGGATATATTCATATTCATGATAAAGACTATTATCCAACAAAGTCATTAACATGTTTGCAACATCCATTAGATAAAATTCTAAAAAATGGTTTTAGAGCAGGACATGGTTCTTCAAGACCAGCTAAAAGAATAGAAACAGCAAGTATAATAGGCTGCATTTCTATGGAGACTATTCAAAATGAAATGCATGGTGGACAAGCAATACCAAACTTCGACTATTATTTAGCACCATATGTTAGAAGAACTTTACAAGAAGAAATACAAAAACAAGGAGAAAGCCTAGAAATTGATGTAACAGATCTTATAGACTACCAACCAGATGACTATATTACAAAAGAACTAACAGGGTTAAAAGGTAAAGAAAGAGTAAAACAAATTGCTATAAATAATACTGTAAATAGAGTACATCAAGCTATGGAAGCATTTATACATAATATGAATACAATTCATTCAAGAGGTGGAAACCAAGTGGTATTTAGTTCTATTAATTATGGAACAGATACAACCCCAGAAGGCAGATGCATTATAAGAGAAATTTTGCAATCAACCTACGAAGGAGTTGGCAATGGAGAAACTGCAATATTTCCTATTCAAATCTGGAAGAAAAAAAGAGGAGTAAACTATTTACCAGAGGATAGAAACTACGATTTATATCAATTTTCTTGCAAAGTAGCAGCTAAAAGATTTTTCCCAAATTATATTAATTTAGATGCCACATTTAACCAAAACGAAAAATGGAAAGCAGATGACCCTGACAGAAGCTACTATGAATGTGCAACAATGGGATGTAGAACAAGAGTATTTGAAGATAGACATGGTGAAAAAACTTCTGTTGGTAGAGGAAACTTGTCTTTTACAACTGTTAATTTACCAAGAATA
This sequence comes from uncultured Clostridium sp., assembly GCA_900554815.1. Lineage (GTDB taxonomy): Bacteria > Bacillota > Clostridia > TANB77 > CAG-508 > UMGS1754. The sequence goes on along the minus strand of USIO01000031.1, from coordinate 8,786 downwards.
GCAATAGAGTCTGCACTAAAAGCACAAGAAAAAGTAGGCAAAAAATTTGCTTTAGGAATAAATAGCCAAAATGAAATGACAGATGCATACAAAAAAACTGTTAAAAAAATATTTATGAATGAAATAGAAAAATATACAGCTATTGCAGCACAACAACTATATGAAAGATATAAATTCCAATGTACAGCGCTAGCAAAACAATTTCCACTATTAATGTCTGGAATGTGGATTGACAGTGATAAGCTAAAACCAAATGACACAGTAGAACCAGTACTAAAACATGGAACATTAAGTATAGGCTTTATAGGACTAGCAGAATGTTTAATTGCTCTAACTGGAAAACATCATGGAGAGTCTGAAGAGGCACAAAAATTAGGAATTGAAATTATTACAGCAATGAGAGATTTAACTAGAGAATTTTCAGAAAAATATGATTTAAATTATTCAATAATAGCAACACCAGCAGAAGGACTATCAGGAAGATTCACAAAAATGGATAAAAAAGAATTTGGAATTATTCCAGGAATTACAGACAAAAAATACTATACAAATAGCAATCATGTTCCAGTTTGGTATAAGTGTACAGCAGAACATAAAGCAAAAATAGAAGCTCCATATCATGACTTATGCAGAGCAGGACACATTTTCTATATTGAACTAGATGGAGATGCAACACACAACCCACAAACAGTACAAGCTGTTGTAGATTTAATGGATAAATATAATATGGGATATGGAAGTATAAACCATACAAGATCAAGATGCTTAGATTGCGGATTCGAAAATGCAGATGCAAATTTAGTAAAATGTCCAAAATGTGGTAGTGATAATATTGATACAATTCAAAGAATTACAGGATATTTAGTAGGAACAACTTCTCGCTGGAATTCAGCAAAATTAGATGAACTAAAAGATAGAGTAACACATACAGGGCTAGATTCAATAAAAGGAGCATAAAAGGAGAAGATATAAATGAAAATAGCAGGTTTTTATGATGAAAGCATATCAAATGGATTGGGATGGAGAGCAGTATTATTTGTTAGTGGATGTCCACATCATTGCCCAGGATGTCATAATGAAGTAGCGCAAAACTATGATTATGGTAAAGAATTTAATGAACAAGAAATTTTAGAAAGAATACAAAAAAATTCTATTTTAAATGGAATTACAATTAGTGGTGGAGAGCCTTTATGTAAGGAAAATATTTCAGAAGTAGGAAAATTTATTCAAGATGTAAGAAAAATAAAGCCTAATTTTGATGTATGGTGTTATACAGGATATACATTAGAACAACTGGAAGCAAGAAATGATGATACAACAAATAAAGTTTTGCAAAATATAGACGTATTAGTAGATGGAAAATTTATTCAGGAAAGAAAAAATCCAGAAATAAAATTTAGAGGGTCAGATAACCAAAGAATATTAGATATACCAAAATCTTTAAAAGAAAAGAAAGCCATAATGCTGGAAATATAATTAAAAATGTATTTTTTTCTTATAAAATAAAAAAATACAACAAAAAACAAGTAATTATTAAATAATTACTTGTTTTTATTACATATATATAATATAATTATTAGGAATTAAATTTAAAAATCTATTTGCAAAAAAATAAAAAAAATACATAAACAATTTTATATAAAATAATATTTAATATAAAAAGCAATAAAAAAATAGATGCAAAGAAAGGATAAAAAATGATTAATTTTCTAAAAGGTATTATAGTTGGTATAGGAGGAATCGCACCAGGACTTAGTGGTAGTGTTCTATTAGTTATATTTGGTTTATACCAAAAAACTATTAATGCAATGGGTACACTATTTAAAAATTTTAAAAAGAACCTTTTATTTTTAGTTCCATTATTTTTAGGCTTTGGAGTAGGTGTGCTTATATTTAGTAAAATAGTTGATTTTTTACTAATTCACTATGAAATGTATACAAGATTTGCTTTTCTAGGATTAGTTCTAGGAACAATTCCCGCATTTTATCATGAAGTAAAAAAAGAGGGATACCAAAAAAAATATTATATTCTAGTAGGAATAGCTTTTGCTATAGGAATAGCATTATTTTATTTTAATAAAGACTTATTCCCTACCGTAACAAATCCTAATTTATTTCAATCAGTATTATTAGGTGTTGCTGTTGCAGGCTCTTCTATTGTCCCTGGAGTTGACAGTGCTGTTATATTATCTTCTCTAGGATTATACGAAATATATGTAAGTTCTCTTGCAAATTTAAACTTATATGTATTAATACCAGCTGGTATTGGACTAGGACTAGGAGCATTAGGAATTTCTTTTATAATGAATATTTTTATAAAAAAATATTATACAATTACATTCTCAATTATATTTGGCTTTTTCCTATCAATAATACCAAATGTTTTAAATGATAGTTGTATATTAGGATTTAATATTGCCTCTTTTGTATCAATTATACTATTAATAATTGGCTTTTCTATATCTTACTTTTTAGGTAATGTAAAAGAAAATAGTGCAAAAGTAAAGCAGTGTTTTAAGAACATAAAAGATTTTTTTCGTAAATTAATGTTTGCTAATAAATTAAAAGACTCAACCAAACAATAATTAATAACTAAAATTACTGAAAAATTTTAAAAGGAGGAATTAAAATGTCAGGACACTCAAAATGGCATAATATTGCAGCAAAAAAAGGAAAAGCAGATGCAGCAAGAGGAAAGATTTTTACAAAATTAGGAAGAGAATTATTAATGGCTGTTAAATCTGGAGGTCCAGATATTAATACAAATTCAAAATTAAAAGATGTTGTTGCAAAATGTAAGGCAAATAATATGCCAAATGATACAATTGACAAAGCAATTAAAAGGGCTGCAGGTTCAGATAATAATGAAAACTATGAAGAAATTACATACGAAGGATATGGTCCAAGTGGTGTTGCTATTATTGTTAATGCAACAACAGATAATAGAAATAGAACTGCAGCAGATGTAAGACACATATTTGATAAATTTGGTGGAAACTTAGGAACAAATGGATGTGTTTCATATTTATTTGATAAAAAAGGTGTAATTGTATTAGACAAAGAAGAAACAAATCTTTCTGAAGATGACTTAATGCTATTGGCAATTGAAGCTGGAGCTGAAAATTTTGAAACTGGTGACGACTATTACGAAATTATAACATCTCCAGATGCTTTTTCAGAAGTAAGGGAAAAATTAGAACAATCAGGACTAAGCTTTGCCGAAGCAGAAATACAAATGGTTCCACAAAATTACATAACACTAGAAGCAGAGCAAGCAAGAAAAATGGGATTATTAATAGAACATTTAGAAGATTTAGATGATGTAAGTGAAGTATACCATAATTGGGAAGAATAGTTCTAAAAAATAAATACTTGAATATAATTTAAGGACAGACTAATTTTAGTTTGTCCTTAAATTATATTCAAAATATAAGGAGCAAATCCATGTTTATTTCTAATATATTTAAATATTTTCCACAAAATATAGCTGTTTTACTAGAAGAGTATTTTAAAAAAAATGATACAAATATGTATATTGCTTTAGAAGAAATTAGATTAAGAGTAAACAAGCCGATTATACTAAAATTTAATCAAACTGAAAAACTCTTTGACTATCATGTAACAACAGAGGACATTTTAGAGACATTAAGAATTATTTGTGAAAATTCTATTTATTCTTATCAAAACCAAATTTGCAATGGTTATATTACTATTAAAGGAGGCCATAGAGTTGGAATATCTGGAAGTGTTGTAATAGAAAATAATAAAGTTATTAATATACATTATGTTTCTAGCCTAAACTTTAGAGTGGCAAAACAAATTATTGGATGTAGCAACAAAATAACAAAATATGTTATAGATACCGAAAACAATTCTGTTTTTAATACACTAATTGTATCACCACCTGGAGCTGGAAAAACAACAATACTAAGAGACTTAATAAGAAAAATTAGTACTGGAATAGAGCAAATTAAATTAAAGGGACTAACAGTAGGGCTAGTAGACGAAAGAGGAGAAATTGCAGCAATGTATAAAGGAATGCCACAAAATGACGTAGGAATAAAAACAGATGTATTAGACAATATTCCAAAGGCAATTGGAATGAAGATGCTAATCCGCTCCATGGCGCCAAATGTAATTGTAGCTGATGAGATAGGAAGCGAGGCAGATGTGGAGGCAATAAACTATGCGGTGTGTTGCGGAATTAAAGGAATATTTACAGCACATGGTGGTAGTTTGGAAGATTTATCACTAAACCCTGCACTAAAAAATTTAATCAATACACATATATTTGAAAGAATTATTTTTATTAGTAACAAAGGACAAAAGGGAGATATTGAAAAAGTATATTGCTTAAATAAAATTAATTCAGATTATGTACTATACTAATAAAGGCAAAGTTTTATAACTTTGCCTTTATTAATATGTATATATTAGCAATCTAAAAAATTTATATTTTTACGTTCTAAAATTGTACAAGCAGCATATAAATAAATATAAGGAGATATATAATGCTAATATTTAAAATTATTATATATATAGCAATATTTGCTAGCTCATCTTATGCTGGAATTTTATTTTCAAAAAAATATAGCAATAGAGTAAATGAACTAAAAGATTTTAAAAATGCACTTAATATTTTTAAAACAAAACTGAAATATACATATGCACCTTTAAACGAAATATTTATGGACATATCAAAATCGATAAAAGGTATAGTAGGTACAACATTTTTATGTATTTGCAACAATATGAAAACATGTAATGCAACAGAAAGCTTTAATAAAGCAGTAGACATGTCTTACTTAAATTTAACAATAGAAGATAAAGAAACAATTAAAAACCTGAGTAAATTACTTGGTAAAACCGATATAGAGGGACAAATTTCGCAAATAGATTTATGCATATCTTTTTTAAATATTCAAATAGAAGAAGCAGAAAAAGAAAAAGCAAAAAACGAAAAATTATATAAAACATTGGGAATTATAACAGGCTTAGCAATTATTATTGTATTGATATAAATAGGAGGATAGAATGGATATTAATCTTTTATTTAAAATAGCGGGTATTGGAATTATTGTTGCGGTATTGCATCAAATATTAACAAAAGCTGGACGAGAAGATCAAGCAATGATGACAACATTAGCGGGCGTCGTTATAGTCCTTACTATAGTTATAAAAGAAATAAGCACACTATTTTCAACTGTTAGAACAGTTTTTGACTTGTAAATAGGATGGAAAAGGTTTATGGAAATTGTAAAAATCATTGGAATTGGTCTTGTTGCACTAATTGCTATTATTATTTTAAAACAGTACAAGCCAGAATTTGTTATATATATTTCTCTATTAGCAGGAACAATAATACTGTTTTTATCTTTAGACAAAATTAATGGGATTGTTAATTTATTAAGTAATTTATCAACAAAAGCAAATATTAGTAATCAATTTTTAACTATTTTATTAAAAATAACAGGAATTGCATTTCTAACAGAATTTGCAGTTAGCATTTGCAAAGATTCTGGAGAAGCAGCCATAGCAAGTAAAATAGATTTAGGGGGAAAAGTAATTATTATTGGTATGTCTATTCCTATTATTTCTGCATTATTAGAATTAATTATAAAAATTTTACCATAAAAAAGGAAATGCTAAAGATGAAAAAAACATGTTGTATTATATTAATCATTCTAATACTACTAGTGCCACAAGTTGTTTATAGCTCAGCAGAAGACATACTACAAGAACAAACAGAAGAATTAAATATTTCCAGTTTTATTCAAGAAGCAGATAAATATACTCAAAATATTTTTCCAGAACTAAATATTGGTGAGCTATTTAATTCTGCAATTACTGGAAAAATAGATAATGGAATTATATATAGGGCTATTGTTTCTATAATAGGAAAAGAAGTTGCCAGTGGAATTACAGCTTTAGGAAGTATACTAGTTATTATTGTAATACATAGCATTCTAAAGACTTTTAGTGAAGGACTAAATAATAAAGGAATTTCGCAAATTACATATTATGTGGAATATATATTAATTGTTACACTTATAATGACAAATTTTACATCAATTATAGAAATAACAAAACAGACAATACAAAATTTAGTGGGATTTATGAATAGCCTAATACCAATTTTAATAACATTAATGATAACAACAGGAAATATTACAACTGCAAATGTGGTACAACCTGTAATTTTATTTTTAATTGGATTTATTGGAAATGGTATTATAACAATTATTTTACCATTATTGCTAATTTCAACTGTTTTAGGAATTATATCAAATATATCTAATAAAATTCAAATAAACAAATTGTCTAAATATTTTAAATCTAGCATTGTATGGGTATTAGGAATAGTATTAACTGTATTTGTAGGAGTATTGTCAATAGAAGGAACTCTAACAAGTTCTGTTGATGGAATAACAGCAAAAACAGCAAAAGCTGCAGTCAGTAGTTTTATACCTATAGTTGGAAAAATACTAGGAGATGCAGTTGACACTGTAATTGGATGCAGTGCTGTATTAAAAAATGCTGTTGGGCTAGTAGGAATTGTTATTATAATAGGAATTTGCATATTACCAATTATTAGATTGTCAGTATTAACTATTTGCTATTATATAACATCAGCTATTTGTGAGGTAATTGCTGACGAAAAAATTGTAAAGCTTTTAGATCAAATGGCAGATAGTTTTAAAATATTATTAGCAATTTTATTTGCAGCCTCTACAATGCTATTAATAGGAATAACATTAGCTGTTAAAATCTCTAATAGTGGATTGATGTATAGGTAAATACAATTTATTAACCAAAGAAGGTATTCTTATGATTGAATTTATTAGTTCTTGGGCTAGTGAAGTTATTGTTAGTGTTATTATTGCAACTATATTGGAAATTGTTTTACCAGAAGGAAATAATAAAAAATATATAAAAACAGTCATTGGTGTATATATTTTATTTGCTATTATTTCACCAGTAATTTCAAAATTTTCAAATGAAGAAATCAAAATTGAAAATATTTTTAACTTAGACTCGACATTAAGCCAAAATACAATTGAAGTAGATAGCATAAATACAACAATCAGTATTGAAAAAACCTATATAACTAAATTAAAACAAGATATAACAAAAAATGTAGAAGAAAAAGGCTATGAAGTAAACGATATTGAAGTGAAAGTAGAAACAAAAGATGAGAACAACTTTGGCAAGATTTATGAAATTATTTTACAAATATCACAAACAGAAAAAAAACAAAATAATTTAGCTAAAATTAATGAAATTAAAATAGAAGTAACAAATAAAAATAATCAACAAAAAGAAGATGAAAATAAAGTATCATATAATTTATTAAAAGAACTAAAGGAATCTTTAAACAAAACATATGAGGTAGAAATTGAAAAAATAAAAATTAATGAATAGTTTAATATAAAATTCTAAAGGAGGAAAGTATGTTTCAAAAGCAAATTGAAAAAATAAAATCAATGATTAATACACAAAAAGAACAAACTAATAAAAAGAAAATAGAAAATTTAGTGGTATTTTTAATTATATTAATAATTACCATTATTGCAATCAATACAATATGGAATGATGATAACAAAAATAGTATAAATGAAAAAAGTGATGGATATAAACAGCTGGCAGAAAAAACAAACAATATTAATACAAACATAGAAACAGGAAAAACAAATTTAGAAGAAAGACTAGAAGAAATTTTAAGGAAAATAGAAGGTGTAGGAGATGTTGATGTATTAATTACATATTCAGAAACTAGCCAATTAGTTGCAATGTATAATGAAGATATAAAGGAAAGCCAAACAGAAGAAACAGATACATCTGGCGGAACAAGAAAAATTACAGAAAGTGATACTTCAAAAGAGGTAATATATAAAGAAGAAAACGGGGAAAAAATACCAATTACACAAAAAACAATTATGCCACAAATAAAAGGTGCCATTATAATAGCACGGAGGGGGAGAAAATGCTACAGTAAAAACTAATATTATTCAGGCTGTAGAAGCGGCCACAGGTTTACCAACACATAAAATACAAGTATTTCCAATGAAATCGGAAATGTAGCAAGCAAAATCATATAATAATTAAAAGGGAGGATAAAAATAGTATGAAAATTATTAAAAGAAATCAGTTAGTTATTTTGGTAATAGCACTAATGCTAATTACATCAGGTTATTTAAATTATACAAGTAACTTTAATAATAATATTCAGGAGAGTAATAATTTACAAATAGCAGGTATAGGAGATGCAACATTGGTTAGTAGTCAAGCATTAGAAGAAAATATTACAAATATAGAGAATAGTTTACCAATAAAAAATGAAGAAGAAACTTCAACCCAAATAAGTCAAGAAGAGCAAATACAAAATAGCGATGATAATTATTTTGCATCTTCTAAATTAGAAAGAGATAATATGTACTCTGGTATGCTAGAAAGTTACCAAAAAATGTTAGATTCTAATACTATTGGAACAGAACAAAAAGCAATAGCACAAAATGAAATAACAGAAATTAATAATACTAAAAATGCTATTATGATAGCTGAAAATTTAATTAAGAGCAAGGGCTTTCAAGATGTGTTAATTTTAGTAAATGATGTTAATGTAAATGTTGTAATTAAAGCAGAAAAATTAGAAACAAGTGAAATTGCACAAATTCAAAATATTATTGCAAGAGAGATGAGCGCAAATATAGAAAATATACATATTTCAAATAAATAGAAGTTTGCATTTCCAGCAACTGACTTTTTTACTTTAACATAGTAGTACT
>USIO01000030.1 GCA_900554815.1 uncultured Clostridium sp. | reverse complement strand
AAATAATTTTGCGAATGTTCTATTCCCATAAATACCTCCTTTACAAATTACTATTTTTCGTTTCTTACAAAAATATTTAATACATCTCCATATATAGTAAGGGCTTTTGCCATATCTCCATTTTTTGAGCTTTGACTATAAATATGTTCTCCTATGATATTACTAAATGATTTAATTTCTTCTTTTGAATATTCCCTATTTTCACTTTTTATTCCTATTTCTTGTAATACCTCTTGATTTTTTTTTGATAAATCTGTTCCTAAGTTCATTTTTCTGCATCTCCTTTATTGTTTTATACAAGCAGAAATATATCACAAGGAAATACTTTTTTCAACAAACAAAAAGCTAGCAGAATAAAAAATTTCTGCTAGTCCTCATCAAAATAGTAGCTTTTAAGTGTTGAAATAAATTTTAGATACATCTTTAATTCTTTTTTTGTACTCTTATCTAAAAAATTATCTATGGTTCGCCTAGTCGATAAGTGTTTATTTTTGCATTCTCCATACAAAAGATAATTTGCATCTACACCTGCAGCAGTACAAATTTTGTTCAAAGCCTTTATGCTTATTATAATTGTTCCGTTTTCTAGTTTTCCTAAATGATTTTCACTTAGGCCACACCTCTCTGCAAAAAGCAGTCTTGATTCGTGGTATAATTCTTCTCTAATTTTTCTAATTCTTATACCAATTTCTAATGGATTTAATACCATAATTAGCCTCCTTATTCCTATTATTACTATTTTATCGCCCTTTTTAAGAATATTACACTCCTTATTACTGACAAAATATATGACAAATAGGAACATTAAAACGACATAAAACAACAAAATACTGCATTTCAAAAAACACAATATTTCTCAAAATGACAAAAGGGTTTTTGTAACACCAGTTTTCGACAAATTTTGCACTTTCGATTTTGTATAATTCCTGTGGGTTTATATACCTATTTAAAAGAACATAAGTTGGTTTGACAAAAGAGTATTTTATTTAAAAGTACGAATGATTATGTTTTTTATTACTAAATAGGTATAATAGGCTCATTTTTTATATATTTTTGGGAAGGAGGTTTTTATTTTTCAATTTGTGTTCCTTTTAGATAGGAATATCAAACCCAAATTCAAAATTTGGGAGGAACACTTATGGAAAGTGAAAACGATTACAAGGAAGAAAGGTTTGATAGTTTCCTAAATAAAACTATTATTTTATCAGCAAGAACTTACTTCAAAAAACAAATGAATATCATAGATAAAGAAAGACTTATGATAAATGATATGGACTATTCTGCCATTTTGGATGATTTTGTTACTTTAAATTCTAGTTTTTTAAGTACAGATGATGTGGATGTATCACTACAATTAAAAAGTGCCTTAAAGTCGCTGTCTGCTATTGAGCAGGCAGTTATTTTTTTACTCTATGATGAAGAACTTTCACAAAAAGAAGCAGCAGAAATATTAGAAGTATATTCAAAAACAGTTAGTAAAATTAAAATCAGGGCAATTAACAAATTAAAGAAATATTTTAAGGAGGGTTCTGAAAATGAAAAATAAAAGTTTATATGAATTAGGAAAAATGGCGCAGACAGGTGATGATATGGCAATGTTAGAAATTATTGAAAGAAAAAAGAAAATGCTTAAAAGGTATAGTTTTGGGGACGAAGACAGATATCAGTTTATTATTTTAAAGCTGATCGAAGGAATAAAAAATTATAAATTTTAAAATTTTTTGAAATTTAGGGGAGAATTTTGCTGACTTACTCACTGTATATATAGTGAAGGGCAAATTTTAGGAAGCACTATATTAAACAAAGGACAGGTTGGACTAGCTCTTATCTGTCCTTTACCTAAATTTACGAAAGGAGAAAATATAGATTATGTTTGTCAGATGTCTATTATTAGGAATATCCCTTGTAGTACTGCTTTTTGTATTTGATATTTTACTACCAAAACTAAAATTAAAATATCGATTACATAAAGAGCTAAAAGAAAAGAAAAAAAGACAAGATGCCTTTGCTAAAAAAATGAAAGAATTAGAGATTAAATAGTTTCTCTAATAGTCTTATCATATCTAAAAAGTGTCGACAAAAAATTAACCAATAAAAAATACAAGGTGGTATTACATGGAAACCCAAAAAGATAAAATACTTAACCTGTTTTATATTGAACATTTAAAAGTGAAAGAAATAGCAGAAAAAACAAGTGTAACTTCTGCTTATGTAACAAAAGTTATAAAAATAGATTCCAGGTATAAGGAAGAAAAAAATTTTAGAAAAGAAAAATCAAAAGAAAAAAGAAAGTTGGCTCAAAATAATTTTATTAAGCAAAAAAGAGAAAACAAAAGAATAGAAGATAATTATGAGTTTGTTCAATCGCAACATATACAAGCATCTATTGAATTATCTAAATCAAAGAAATTAACAGATGAAAATTACCGAAAATGGAATACAAGTGCTTATAAATATAACCCTTCAAAACATAGGTACGAGTTTGATGAAAGTTTAGGTCGTGCCGCAGATGTACCAAAATATATTAAGGAAAGGTAAGCAAATTCTATTTGCAAAAGGTATGAATTTATGGAAAAACATTTGTTAAAACTTATTAAACTCGCAGATGAGCTAAATGAAAAACAAGACAAAGTATTTGCAGAAATACACTATTCAGGAGATGATGGTAAAAAATTAGAAATTTGCATTAGAACAAAAAAAGAATACAAATATGTAGAAAAAGTTGAAATGCAATTAAAACAAGGCTCTCTTATAAATTGGGAAAATGCAGTTCATTTATTTGAAAACTATGTAAATGGAGGTGCAAGTAATAATGAATAAGAAAGAAGCAGTTGCATACGCACAAGTAGCACTTGATTATATGCAAAGTTCTAAATACAAAGGTGAAATAACCCCTGTAACATTAGGAATAGAAATGAAACAATGCTTTAAGCTATATCCTAGAAATCTTATAGAGAGTGTCGCCAATGCACAAGATTGGGCAAGAAATAAATTAGCCCAAGCTAAAAGTGAGTGTGATACTAATGCAAAATAATATTGAAGAAACAATGAGGTTTGGTATTAGTGTTGATGAAGCGAGAAAACAGTTGGGAATAGGAAGAAATCTAATGTTAAAACTTGTAACTGTTCCAGGTTTTCCAGCAATTCGTTTTAAAAGAAAAATCATAATTAATGGTGCAAAATTGCAAGAATGGTTTGATAATAACTATGGTACATACGGGAAATATTAACTGCTAATAACATTGATTTTTATAGAAGATTTATTATATAATTTGAACAGTTTTATAATAAATCTTTTTTGTTTATCTTAAACCATTCGGAAGGAGAAATAAAGAATGGAAAAGATAAATAGTAAAGTTGTTATAAAAAGTAATAAAAACAATGGAAAAGCTGAAAAAGGGACAGTAACAGTAAGAAAAAGAGGCAACAGTTTTGAAGCAAGAATCAGATTAGAATTAAAGAAAGGAGCAGAAAAAAATCCTAGATTATCAAGGTCAGGAACAACAGAAGAAATTGCAAGAAAAAGGTTAGCACAGTTAATTATAGACACTTATATTGTAAAGCAAAATTATGAAATTGTGGAGGAAAGTGTATTTTCTGATGACTGCGAGGAAAACTTAAAAAGTTTCTCTGAATATAGAGATGCAAAAGAAGATGTGATATTGCATAAAGGACTACATTCTTGTATAAATTTTTATGATTTTGCAGTAATGTGGCTAAATTATAAAAAGGAATATGTAAATCCCAGTAGTGGAAAAACAATAAGTCCTAAAACTGTGGAAACATATGCTTATACACTAAAAAAGCATATAAAGGAAAATTTTGCACAATATACAGTTCCAGAAATGACAAAAGAAATAGTTGAAGAATATGTTTCAAATCTTCGTAAAGTCTATCCTCGTGCTGCAAAAGATGTTTTCCTAATGATAAGGCAAATATTACAATATGCTAAAAAAAGAGATTTAATAAAAGAAATACCTGATTTTGAATTAAAATTCCCAAAGAAAAAGAGGTCAAAAAAGACTAAATTAGTATATCTTCCAGCAGATAGACAACCAATATGGCTAGATATTTTAGAAAACGATGGTAGAGAATTTTGTAAATTATTTGCTACTTTATTACAAACAGGTATGAGACCAGAAGAAGGTTGTGGTTTATTACTTTCAAACATTCTATTTGACCAAGATATGATTTATGTAGGTAATGCTCATAAAGACATTACAATATATGATGAAGAATTTAATATCATTGGTCATGAATATATAGATGATGAATTAAAAACAGACGAAAGTTATAGAGAAATACCTATGAGTAGTAGATTAAAGAAAATGCTCAAAGCTATATACAAAGAAAGAAAAGAATTAAGAGAAAAAGAGCATAAAAAGTTTGATCCATCAAAGGAACATGTTTTTTTAAATACTATTGGTACGCCATACTTACCTGAAAGGCTAGACAAAAAATTAAAATCTATAATAAAAAAATATAATTTAGAACATATGACAGTATATGGTTTTAGACATTCTTTTGCTACTTTAATGAGCGAAAACGGTATGGATAAAGAAGTTTTAAGGGAGATAATGGGACATGCTGATTTTGAAACAACAGATTTTTATTATATTTATATCTCTGACAAGAGAAAGAAAGAAGAATTTAATAAGGCAAATGCAAAAGCAAACAAAGAAGTATTTGACAAATTATATGAGAGTAAAGGTATGGATAATACAACTACTACGAATACTGTAAATACTGAAAATAAGAAAAAAGCAGGATATACAGGAAAGAAGATAATTAGGCGAAAAATAAAAGCACTTACGCCAATAAGTGCTTAAATCAAAAAACTCACAAATGCCTAATTTGGTGCGGCTAGAGGGACTTGAACCCCCAAGCTCAGACTTCGTAGGCCTGCATTCTATCCAGTTGAACTATAGCCGCGTATATAATTATTATAAAACAATTTTTGCAAAATTTCAATTAGTATTATAAATTAAAATTAAGCATTTGTGGGGGCATCTTTGGGGGAACAACAAAAAACCAACTCCCAAACTGCCTATATATCAATAGCTTTCGCTATTATTGACTGACGGTTCGTAGGCCTGCATTCTATCCAGTTGAACTATAGCCGCATATATAATTATTATAAAATAATTTTAATAAGACTTCAATCACTATAATTAGTACTTATGTTGCATTTTTTAAATTTATATAAATAGCCTTTGCCATTATTAATTAACATTTTACTGGGAATTAATCTATTCATTTAAGTTATGGGGGACTATTATAATAAATATACTATATTATTATAATAGTAGAAGCAAAGAAATTCAAGTAAATTTAAAAAAAATCTTGCAAATGAATAAATAATATGTTATTATATATTAGTCTTAAAAAAACGGGGTGTGGCTCAGTTGGTAGAGCGCGTGGTTTGGGACCATGAGGTCGCACGTTCGATCCGTGTCACCCCGACCATTGAAATCGCTGAAACCGTAAGGCTTCAGCGATTTTTAGTTTCTAAAAATTGTAAAAAATTGCTATAAATTTCTAGCAATTTTTTTAATTCACTCCCCAATTCACTCCCTAAAATTCAAGGCTTTTAAAAAATGGGAGTGAATATGCATATTCCAGCAAAGCGCCGATATATAAATAAAAACTGGCATTTTTTTTATTTTATTCACTCCCAAAACACTCCCTTAATATTTTATAGTATTTTAAAATATCTAAAAATTTTTTAAAATATTTTTAAATATAAAATTAAATAAAATATTTAAAAAAATTAAAAAAATATAAAAAATATTAATAAAAATTAATAAATATTTTAAAATTTTTATAATCATTAGGGAGTGAATAAGGGCGTATTCACTCCCTAATATTTTGTTTTTCTAGTATGCATAAGAAACTATCTTTCGCATTCGTCATCATTTTTTTCTTGTAGTTGCATTTTATTTTGTGAGAATAAAGCATCATCATTCTTGGCTAATAAAGTAATAATTTTTATAATAGCCAAACTATTTATTTTTTAATATCTCTGTAACTGTTCCATACGTATAAAAACTACCAATGATAAAATTTACTGTATCCAAGTTAGCATTCTTAGCATCTTCTATAGCATCACCTAATCTTTTCTTATATATTTTATCAGTCTCGGTGAATTGTTTCATGCATTCATACAATTCATCACTTGATGCATAATTATCTGTATTATTTCCTGAAGTCAAGATAAATATAGCCTCTTTGTCCTTAGAAATTAGTTTCAACATTTTATTGTAATCTTTTCTTTTTAATATTGAAATAATATAAACTCTTTTCATTTTTTTATAATACATTTTTATCATATCTTGCAAATTTTTTATTGCTGGTTCATTGTGTGCACCATCAAAGATAATTAAAGGTTTGTCATTTAATTGTTCCATTCTTCCCTTGTGTATAACTGTTTTTAAACCATTTTTTATATTTTCAAGATTAATATTATACCCCAAAGTGTTTAATATTTCAAATACTTTTATGCATAAACAAGCATTTTGAACTTGAACTTTTCCTTTTAAATTTATAATTATATTCTTAAAGTTCTTATAATCAAAATATTGGAAATTATTATCAAAAGAATAATTAGAAATATCCGTTTTTTTAATAATATGTAAAATATTATTTTTATTTTTACATTCAGTAATAAATACATTATTAATATCTGATTCTTGATTAAATATTACTGTATTAGAGTTTTCCTTTATAATTCCTGCTTTTTGATATGCTATTTCTGGCAGTGTATCTCCAAGTATGTGCATATGGTCATAACCAATTGAGGTAATAACACTTAGAAGCGGATGATTAATTATATTTGTACAATCGTATAATCCACCAAGCCCTGTTTCTAATACAACAAAGTCACAACCTTTTTCTTTAAAATACAAAAATGCCATTGTTGTTTCTAGTTCAAATAATGTAACAGGTATATCATTTTCAGAATTATATTTTTCTATTGAAGGACTAATTATATTTATTAATTTCTCCATTTCAATATTACTGATATTATTATTGTTTACGCTTATTCTTTCATTATAATGTATTAAATGAGGACTTATAAATTTTCCTACAGTATACCCTTCCTTTATTAATACATTTGTAATCATTTCTGTTACACTACCTTTTCCGTTTGTTCCTGCAATATGGATTGCTTTCAGTTTATTCTCTGGATGGTTAAATTCCTCCATTAAAAATTTCATTGCTTTTAAGCTGGGATTCTTAGTTCCTCTAAAAAAATTTGATAAATATTTTTCTATATCCATTATTTACACTCCTATTCTAAATAACCTTTTACAATTAACGCTTTTTCAAGTTCATCTGTTCTTTTTAATATTGAAATCATTATTGGTTTAATATATAAATCTAAATTACTAAGTTTAAATTTGTATCCTTTTGATTTTAACGAATTTTTTGTTTGTTCTAATTCTTCTTTTAATATTGGAATCATACATAATGCTATTGATATTATAATACTAATATCTTTAGCATTTATCTTTAAAAAATATAATGGTTTTAAGATTATTTCTATTGTTTGTGTAAATTCCAAAATATCAAATGTACAAGAAAAAATATAAGTAAAGTTATATGCAATTAAAATTCTTATACCTAAAACAATACCATCTTCAATACTTCCAAATATCATATTAATTATTGTAGTAAAAATAACTAATATCATTAGTATCTTGATATTTTCTAAAAATCCCAAAAATTTAGTATTAAACATTTTACTAATTATAAAGTTAACTAGTATGTATATAGCAAGGATTTCATGATTTTTTATACTAAATATAGCTATAATATAAGTAACGAAAAATAATAATTTAAACACATTCTTCACGGATTACACATCCTTACAATTTTATCTACCATTTCTTGAATTGTCCATTCTTTCAAATTTATATTCTGTCCATTTTCTTTTAATCTTAAAATTACTTGAATAATGTCGGGGATTCTTATATCACATTTTTGCAATATTTGAATATTTTCTAATAATTTATTTTTTTCTATGGTATGCTTAATTTCTTTATTATCTAATATTATAATTCTATCAGATAATAGAATTTCATTAATGTTATTTGTAACAAAAATGATTGTTTTGTTATCTTTCTTTAAGTCTTTCATTATCTGGTAAATAGTATCCTTCTCTTTAGAATCAATCATTGTAGTAGGTTCATCTAATAATATATATTTGGGGTTTATGGCTAAAACACTAGCTATATTTATTCTTTGCTTTTGCCCCAAAGAAAGATTATATGTGTTTTCTTGCTCTTTGCCGATTAAATTTACTTTTTTTAGTGCAATTTCTATTCTTTCTTTTCTATTTTCTATTTTTAGATTCTTTAGTGCGAATTCGATATCATTAAATACTTTTGGAAAAAGTATTTGAGCATCAGGATTTTGAAAAACTATTCCCATTTCTTTTCTAAAATCTTTTCTTCTAAAAATATCAATACCATCTATAAAAATATTTCCTGTTGACGGCTTCATTAGTCCTGCAATAAGTTTTAAAAGAGTAGATTTACCACATCCATTTTTACCAATTATACTTACTATTTCTCCATTATCTATTTTTAGATTTATATTTTTTAATATTATATCATTTTTGTTATACATATAGCTTAAGTTTTTTATTTCAATCATTGAATTCATTTTCCTTTTCGTTATTATTCAATATATATGTGTTTATTAGTGGTCTTGTAAATTTTTCTATAATATATATTGTTATAACTTGAATTGGTAACATTACAAATTGAGTTACAATTCTGCTAGTCATAACTGCGACATAGGCTTTACCATATAATATATGTATCCAAAATGATGTTAGAAAGATATTTATAACTAATAACACTAATATACTACTTAAAAGTAATCTTATTATTAATTTTTTGTCTTCTAATTGATTACCTTTATTATGTAAAAATAGTCCATATATTGCTCCAGAAATTGCTGCACTTAATGTGAAACCTGGAAAATATGGTCCAAAAGGAAATAAGACAGCACCAATAAAATCACCTAATAATGCTATTAGCATACTATATTTATATCCCAGCCATATTGCAGACATCATAATAGGGATAAAACTTAAGCTTATTACTAAAATTTCTGTTTTTATTGATACAAATCTTGAAAGTATTATTAATAATGCAAGTAACATTGCTGACAAAACTATTTTTTTTATTTTTGACATGAAAAACCTCTTTCTTAATAGAGTTTTCCACTATAAAGAAAGAGGTCTTTCCTCTTTTTTATTTTTCTTTATAATAGCGGAATGCGAAAATAAATAAGCGTTTTTCTACTTGCCTTAACAACAACTTCCCGTTTGTTAAGTCTTAACTATTCATTTTCTACTCTATTTATATTTAATCATCCAGTTATACAATTCTTCTTCTGTTATACGGTTTTGTTTGAATTTTCTTATTTCTGCTTGTGCAGATTTTTTCCACTTATCAAAATCTTCTTTCAATTTTTTATTTTCTCTATTTCTTGATACAGCATTAAATTTCTTATTATACGTTCTCCTATATTCTAATAAACCTGGTATATTTTGAAGATTTTTCTTATATGTCTGTCCAGCTCCTTTATCTCTACACGTTGTCCCATCTTTATGTATAAAATCACAGTAAATTTCATTCGATTTATTAGGAATAACATATCTGCCACAATTCTGACAAGTTCTTATTTGATCATTGTTTTGTATTAACTGACTCAATATAATAAAAAGTATATCCCCTAACTCGTTACTAGTATAAATATTAGATACTTTAAGCATAGATATATCATAAGATAAATCAGAAAGAACTGTTTCAAAAGAAGAATTTTTATAATCTTCTGCTTTATCAGAATATGTATAATTAATTATATTTGTATTATTAATATATTTATATAAATTTGTTTTTTTCTTAATTATCGAAGCAATAAATTTAGATTGTGCCGTATTATTTTTATATTCCTCATTTCCTTTTAAATTATAAAGAAAATTTACAGCTTCTTTAAAATCTTTTTGAATTACTGTCACATCTTTTTTAATATGCTTATGAAAGTCTTTAAAGTCATCTAGTAAAATTTTCTCATCAGAATACTTTTCTTTAAGTTTGAAAGATTTTGAAAATCCTTCTAGTAATTCTGTTCCATAAGCATAATAAAAATTATCATACTAATCTATAAAGTCTGAAAAATCAGTATTTAAAAATCGTACTAGCATTAAGCCTAATCTTTCAACATATGGTGTAAATCGTATAAAAGGCCATTTAGTAACTTCTTCATTTTTTAGTTTGTAGTCAGCTATACTTTTAGTAGTCATTCTAGATATAAATTTTAGATTAAGAAAATCTTCTCTGTATACATTTTCTAATTCACCTAATAAAAAGTTAGGAGTCAAAATATATGTGTATATATGTCAATGATGTGAAACAAACTTTTATAAAAAAATTTGTAGTATATTGAATTTTATTATTGATGCTTCGCACCAATACTTACAAAAATATATAAAATAAATTTTATACATTTTTGTAAGTCCAAATTTTATGCTACTTCTAATTCTAGTTCTGCTCTTTTTTCTTTTGGCGTTAAATATCCTAATACTGCCATTGGTATATTAGATATGCCTTTCCTTGCTTTATCAAGTCTTCTAAGCTATAAAATTTTAAATAGCTATAAAATCTTTCATTATCATTTCTATGGCTTCTTTCCACTTTTCCATTATGTTCTGGGGTTCTTGGCCTTATCTTGTAATGTCTTATTTTTAATTTCTTCAATAATGTATCCAGTGGGTGTTCTTTCTTTTTCTTTGCTTAATTGTAACTGAATTCTGTTCCATTATCTGTTTGTATTGTTTTTGGCTTATATCCAAAGTATTCTACACATCTTTTTACAAAATCTACTGTATTTGTTGGTGTTAGCTCTTCATACCACCATAAAAATCTTTCTCTACTTGCTTCATCTATACATGTATATTGATAATATTGTTTATCTTCTGGCAATTTTACTTTGCATTCTTTTGGCACATATTTTGCATCTATTTGCCACTTTTCTCCTATCTTTTTTGGTGTTTCATACTTATTATTATGTTTCTTTTTGGATGTGTTTTTTATGTTCATTCCTTTGTAAAACTTTATATTTAGCCTTTTCATTACTCTATACAATGATGTTATTTTTCTTCTATATCCTTTTTCTCTTTTTAACTTTGCCCACAATTCACATAATGTTATTCTTGGATTTCTTCTTACATAATTCCTTATCCAGCGTATTTCTTGGTTTGTATGTGATTTTGGATGACGTGTTTTAGGCTTGTGACTCTTGTCCTCAAGGCCTTCCTTTGTCCCATCATATTTTTTTACCCATCTCCATAATGAAATTCTTGATATATGATATTTTCTACATGTATGTTCTATATCTCCATTATTTAGATATGTTTTTACTGCATTTTCTTTTGTTTTTAAATCATGTGGCAAATATCTCTTGGTATTTTTTGAATTTTGTGTTATACTATACATAAGTGATTCAAGGCCTTTCGTATAGTTTTTATTTTGAACAATTCAATTATACTACTTGAATCACTTTTTTTCTATTCTTTTTGTTTCACATCAATTGTAACACTACATTTTTATGAACAAAAAGTCCGTCCCTTTGTTCACATTGATTTGAATTATATATCTGTAAATCAAACAATGACTAAAGATAAACATGATAAAATAATAATTGGAAGTAATCCTAAAACGAAAAGTGGAAAGAGAAAAATAAAAGTATTATCCCAAGCCAAACCAGTTTTAGAAAATGCAATAAAAGAAATGATACCTAATAAAGATAATCTGTTATTTATTAGACGTGATAATAAATATTATGAAGATGGACAAGTCAATTCAGCTTTTAAAAGAATATGTATGAATGCTGGAATACGAGTAAAAAATTCAAAGCATAAAAAGTACTCAGATAAAAAAGGCTTTTACTATGTAAATCAAAAAACATCAGATGTAAATACTCATATGTTAAGGCATTCTTTTGCAACACGAGGAATTGAAGCAGGTATGACAAGTACAGTTTTAAAAGATGTTTTAGGACATTCTGACATTCAAACTACAATAAATATTTATGGAGATGTGTTTAGTTATTATCAAAATTCGGAAAGTGAAAAAGCTGAAAGATATTTAGAAGAACAAATGAATAAATATGAAGAAAGATTTAAATTAATTGAAAAGAATTCAAGAGAAGAAGTAGTGAATTTATAGAAAGTATAGTGATTTTAAGAGGAATAAAAGGATTTCCTAACTTGGTTAGGAAAAAAGCATAAACCTCAAAACACTTTGAATATAAGGGATAGATGGCAAAATGTTTAAACCATCTGCACCAATGACGTATCTGTTCGAACTAAATTGAATAGATAGATACAAAATCAATCAGAAAATAAAATCTGGTTGATTTTTTTGTTGTCTAAAGACAATATTAAAATAATTCAAACGAAAGAATGGTGCAAATAAATGAAGATAATTAAGAGAGAATTACAATTTGAGGAATGTCTAAAACAACGAATTGAACTTATATGCAAATTTTCTAAAGCTAATACTACTTTTATAACAGTAGTATTAGAAAAACATCTAAAAAGTATATAATTAATATTATTTAAATAATCTGTAAAAAAATTAGATAAAATTTTTTAAAAATAGTGCAAAAATTAAGAAAACATGTTATAGTAAGTATACATTAAAATTTTCGTATCAATTTATTAAAATAAAATTTTTAAATTCCATATTTTTAGCTTTAATAAAATTCCCTTAATTTTAAATCAAATAATATAGAAAGGATAATAAGATATTGAATATATATGATTTTAAAGAAAGAGGTAAAGAAATTAATAATAATAAAATTGGAAATATAGTTTCTAGTTTTTTAAAAGAGCTTTCAAATGCATTAAAAAAAGAAAATAAGTTAGTAGGCATTGAAGAAGGAGATATAAATATTATATATGGTATGTATGATGAAAAAATTACATTGCTAAATCCTGAAACTGGAAAAGAACAAGAAATATATGTAGCGACTTCAGAAACTAACAAAAAAGAGTGGCAAGAAAAAGGTATTAAGGATAATATTTATGAAACAGATAAAGATACATTTTATAAATGGAATTTTGGAACAAAACTAATTTATGAAAATGGAAAATTAAATATTTATAATGGAGAAATAAATATAAAAAATGATGATGCATGGTATAAATTAGATGATTTATATGCCTCAATGAAAGCTGATGAAAACAAAGAATTTATAGTAAAAGAAGTAACAAATAACAAGGTGATTTTTAATTATAAAGATGGTGGAGGTTTTATTTCAAGACCAAAAGAATTATACCCAAATTTTAAAGTTGGAGATACAGTAAAAAAAGTAAATGATAGATTTGTAATAATATAAAAGGTGTAGCTTATGGGTAATAATATAAAAAAAAGTAATCATATGAAACAAATATTAACTGTGCTCATTGTATTAGTAGCTGTTGCTATTGGGAATATCATAACAGAAAACAATACAATCAATGAAGAATTTAATAATATAGTTTCTTATGAAATATATAATATACCAGAATACAATAATAAACCTTATGTAGTAATAAATAATAATAAACCAATTTTCGAAGAAAAATATTTTAATAGTAATTGTTTTGAAAGTTATAGTAATCTAGATAATTATGGTAGATGTGGAGTAGCATTTGCAAATCTAGGTAAAGACACAATGCCAAAAGATGATGAAGGTAGAACATCTATTAGTCATATAGAACCAACAGGCTGGAATAATAAAGAATATAATATGATAAGTGGGAGATATTTATATAATCGTTGCCATTTGATAGCACATAGTTTATCAGCAGAAAATGCAAATAAGAAAAATCTTATAACAGGAACGAAATACCTTAACACAAATATGACAAAGTTTGAAAGTGAAGTATTAGAATATTTAAAAGAGGATGAAAGCAATCATGTATTATACAGAGTTACACCAATCTATAAAAATGACAATTTAGTTGCAAGTGGAGTTCAAATGGAAGCTATTTCAATTAAAGACCTTGGAAAAAGTATATGCTTTAATGTTTATCTTTATAATGTACAACCAGGAATAAATATTGATTATAAAACTGGTAATAGTAGTATCTTGTAAAAAATAAAACAATAATATAATAATATAAATGCTTTAGTTAAGGGAGAAAAGTAATGAGTAAACAAGATAGTGTAAATAAAATAATAGAAATAATAAAAAAAAGTGCATTAAAATTTCGTGATGATTTTGATAAAAATGTAAACTGTTATTTTATGGAAGAAAAAAAAGATAATGAAATAATAATACATTTTAATATAAAATATGGTAGAGATTTAGAATATTTAATTATATTTAGAAAGCAAAAAATAATGGCTGATTATATTCCAAATGTAAAAGGCTATAATAAATTAGATTTAAGTTCGAATCCATATAAAAATTTAAACTTTACAGATGAAAATGCTATACTAAGCAACATTTACGATTATATAAAAGAAATAGATGTTGATGAAATTGCTTGTTATAAAAAGTTTGGAATAATATTAAGAAATCCTTTGGAATTAAAAGGAATATATAATATTAATATA
The DNA here is from genome assembly GCA_900554815.1 of uncultured Clostridium sp. GTDB lineage: Bacteria > Bacillota > Clostridia > TANB77 > CAG-508 > UMGS1754. The sequence continues at coordinate 2,935 of USIO01000030.1, read as the reverse complement.
AAATATATTACTGATTAAGGAAGAGAAAAAATGATAGAAGAAGTAAAGAAAATAAAATTAGAAGAATTAAATAATCAAAAAGTGAAATATGAAGAAAAAGAAAGAAGTATTACACAAGGGTTAGATCCAATACACAATAGACTATGTGATCTTGAGTGGGAACAATCAGAAGGAATAACTATAAGAGGTGATTTTTCTTTTATAGAAAAATGGATTACGAGAAGATATGAGTATAAAAAATTTAAAGCACAATCTAAAAGACTTTCAGAACTTCCAAAATTAATTAGTGAAGTTAAAAGAGAACTAGATGAAGCAAGAGAAATGGTTAAACAAGAATTAGAAACATCAGGAATATCAGCAAAGCTTAAAGAAATTAAACAAAAGATTAAATTAATAGAAGACGCAAGTACACTTTATGAGATGGGAATTGCTCCAACAGATGCAATAGAACTTTTAGAGAGTAAAGGAATTCAGCCTGTACTTTCTGAACTAGATAGATGTGTATTTGTGCACCCTAGAGATTATTCTTCAAAATCATCATTAATAGGAGTTCATAAAACAAAGTATCCACCAACTGCTAATATGATAAAATCATCAAAAGATTCTAATGCAAAAGGCAAAAGTAGTGTTATAATAAATGGGGTAAAATATGAATACTCTTTTATATTTGCACGAGATACTGTTCATATGGCTATGAATGATGAAGTTTCATCACATATATATGGTTCTTGGGATGATTGTAAATATGCAGTTTTAATTCCTTTTGATGATATACCAAATGAAAAAATTGGTCGTGTAGCACCAATGGATACTTTTACACGAGGAAGTATAGAACTGTCAGAGCATACATGGATTTTATGTCCTAAAAATGAAGTTGAAAGATTAAAGATTTTTAATCCAAAAGTGCATGTGCTAGGATATGAGGGAGAAAGTGTACAGGGATTTTCACAACCATTTTTAACACAATTAGGATATCGTGCTGAAGATGTTGATATGTGGAACTGGCAAGATCCTGAAAGTGCACATCAATTTTACGAACTAATGGCAAGAGAAGGTATTAAAGAGGGTATACATCATTATACATATTTCTATGAAGATGAACTACTTTTGACAGATATAAATAAAGTAGTATCATTAAGTAAATTATGTAGAGATAACCATTTAATTACAACTCCAGAAGATATTGAAAATATAATGAATCAATTAGCAGATAATCATCAAGATTTTGGAGACCTCCTTTTGAGTTTAGTAACGAGAACTGGCATGGAAGGTGATATCGAGACACAATCAATACGAGGAAATGGCAAACAAGTTGATGTTTTTTTAGAAGAAATGAAAAATAATGGATTTAATATTTCTCCTGTATATCAATATGTTCTAAAAAATTTATCTGCAGTTACTTTGCATGATTGCAATAAGAATAACATAGATGAGATATTTAATATTCCTATGGATATACCAGAAAAAGAACAAAGAGTAATTAATGAATTACGAGCAGGATTATCTCCAAGTAGCAAAATATCTAGCACAGTAGTATTCTCTAAGTTTATTTCGCTTGCAATAGGTGAAGCAATTTTAGATTCAAAAGAAAGGGAAGATCAAATAGAAAAATAAGAAAAGAAAAACTATTTACATCAACATATTAATAATTAGCGGTAGCATTAAAACTAGAATGTTTAAGCTGTAAATGGAAGAACAGTACATATATATGCAAAATAATATAACAAGATAAATAAATTTAATAGGAGGAAACAACAATGGAAAAAAAATTAAAAATAATAACTAAAAATTGTCCACAAAATCATAAATGTCCAGCAGTAAAAGCATGTCCAGTAGGAGCATTGTCACAAGAAGGAAATAATGCCCCAACGATAGATTACAATAAATGTATAAAATGTGGTAAATGTTCTAACTTTTGTCCTAAAAAAGCATTGATTTTAGAAGAAAATGTAGAAGGTGAAATTGATTAATGGAAAAATTAGAAAGATTTGAAAAAGCACTAGCAGATATTTTATTGGAATATGATAATTTGGGAAAAGAATTAGAAAAATATAGAAATGATGGAAAATCTAAAACAGCAAAATTTAGAGAATTATTAGGAAAAAAATTAGTTTATAGTATGATTATTACTATATTTAAAAGATATGATTTAATAGATAAATAATGACAAGAGAAAATAAACATATTACAAAGAATATAAAAGGTGATAAATATACAAAGACACATAAAAGAACCAGAACACTAATCTTTCAATTGTGTTCTGGTTCTACATACTCTCTTCCATACAACCTCCTTATTAAGATTTTCTTACTTCAACTCTTCTTAAAACTTAATCTTATCCAACCAAATACATTACTTAACTTAAGTTAGAGAGTTGAAAAAAATAGAAGAGTATCTATATAATAGATTTCACTTATAAGAGCAAACCACTTGCTTCTTTAAGCTAATCTTGTAATTATTATACAATAAAAATACAAAGAAGTCAATATATTATGTAAAAAACAGTTTAGTTTTTTAAAAATTTAGTAAAGGAAGATAAAAGAATATTGACAAAAAGAAAATAAATTATAGAATAAAAATGGGCAAAAAGCTAGAAAATTTCTACTTTTATACACTTGACAGAAAGGTAGTAAAGGTATATGTAAAAATAGTGGATGTTTTTGTTTGTGCTTTAATATAAACGGACTCAATTATTTTTCTTTTGATGTATGTTATTTAAATAAAGAAATAAAAAATATATTTACAAAATAATAAACAAAAGATATAATTATAATAAATACAAACATGTACAAAAGGTGCATGAAAACAAAGGAGAAAAAAATGTTAAAAAACAAACAAAAAACGAATGAAGGAATTACTTTAATTGCTTTGGTAATAACCATAATTATATTACTAATATTAGCAGGGGTAGCCATTAATGCAATTTTTAATCAAG
>USIO01000029.1 GCA_900554815.1 uncultured Clostridium sp. | reverse complement strand
CTAGTTAAAGATAGAAAGGAGCAACCCCAAGTCTTTGACTAGTTTTATTTTAAGCTGGTTAGCACTAGTCTGGAGACGGGATAATTATATATTTAGCTATTTTTGGCAAATTATGTCGAAAGAAAATACTTGACAATGATGAAGAAGTAAAAAGGATAGCATTTTTACACGAAAAATGGGAAAGAGATTATGAAAGTGGAATTACAGAAGCAAGAGAAAATTACCTTTTTTACTTTAACATAGTAGTACTTGATTTGCGAGAGGAAGTATTAAAAAATAAAATGTTAAGCCCCGGCCTCGAGACCACGCTAATGGCAGAAAAGTTATTAGCTTTTCCTCGAGACTTCTTACTTGCTCCAAAAGCAGTTTCTGGAGGGGTTAACAGTATTTAAGAAAAAAATTTGCCAATATTGGGAATATATGCTATAATCAATTATATGATATGGAAACACGAGAAGAAGGGATATATATGGGAGCCTTAATTATTATATATTTACTAATATTTATTATATTTTTCTTAATAATGTTAGCTGTTGCTCAAATTAGATTAGCAGGAATTAAAGTAAAAGATTTTTGGAGTTTTATAGAAGCAAACCAAATATTAGATAAACTATATGTTTTTGCAAAAAAGTACGAAAAACTAGATGTAAGAGAGCAATTAATATTTTTAAATGAAGCAGAAAAAGTTTTTGACGCTTTTGAAAAAGTTCCAAATATGCTATGGGAAGAAGAATACCAAAAATATATGGAAGTACTAAATACATATAAAAATATTAAAATGATACGCTGGCAATCTAACTAAAAATAAACTAAAATAGATTTGTTATAAAAAATATAACGATCTATTTTTTTACAAATAAAATTTGTCAATAATAAATATTATAGCATATAAACAAAAAGTATTTATTATTGACAAATTTTTCTTTTATGATAAAATGTTAGACAAAACTAACAAAAAGAGGTGATGTTTTGAAACTAACAATTTCCCGCGAAGAATATTTAAATGCTATTTATACTTTAACTTTACAAAAACCAACTGTGCGCATAACAGATATTGCAAATTATTTAAATGTGCAAAAACCAAGTGTAAATACTGCGATTAATAATTTAAAAATAGAAGGTCTTGTAAATTACGAAAAATATAAAGAAGTTACACTAACCAAAAAAGGTTTTTTTTGTGCAAAACATATTTATAAAAGACATGAAATTTTTAAAAAGTTTTTAACTGAAATACTAAAAGTAGAAGGAAGCCTTGTAGAAAAAGAAGCAAACCAACTAGCACATTGTGTATCTTGCCACACAACAGCAAAATTAGAAACTTTTACTTGTGAACTTTTAAAAAGTAAAGAATAACATATAATATATTAAGAACTTAAATTTTAATATTTAAATTTTTTAAAATAAATGGCAAGAAGGAATTGATTTTATGAACAAAATTAGATATTTTGACCATGCTGCAACAACTGCAGTAGAAGAAAATGTTTTAAAAGCAATGATACCATATTTTAATTTAAACTATGGAAACCCATCATCTATTTATCAATTAGGAAGAATAAGTAAAAAAGCATTAGAAAATTCTAGAGAAAAAGTAGCAAAAGTTTTAAATGCAAAACCAAACGAAATTTACTTTACAGGTTGTGGAAGCGAATCAGATAATATAGCAGTAAAAGGAATTGCTCACGCAAATAAAAATAAAGGAAACCATATTATTACAACTAAAATAGAACATCCAGCAATATTAAACACTTGTCGTACTCTAGAAAAACAAGGCTATGAAATAACCTATTTAAATGTAGATAAAGATGGAATAATTTCATTACATGACCTAGAAAATGCAATAAAAGAAAATACAATTCTAATTACTATTATGTTTGCTAATAACGAAATTGGAACAATACAACCAATTAAAGAAATTGCAGAAATTGCAAAAAAACACAATATATATTTCCATACAGACGCTGTCCAAGCAGTTGGAAATTTAAAAATAGATGTAACAAGTTTACAAATAGATGCATTATCATTATCTGCACATAAGTTTTATGGGCCAAAAGGAGTAGGAGCATTATATATAAAAAAAGGGATAAACTTTGAAAAGCAACAAGACGGAGGACATCAAGAAAAGGATAAGCGAGCAGGAACAGAAAACTTAGCAGGAATTGTTGGCTTAGGAGAAGCAATTAAACTAGCATATAAAAATTTTGAAAACTATAATAATAAACTCATATATTTAAGAGATTACTATATATCGCAAATTGAAAAAAAAATACCATATGTTAAACTAAATGGGCATAGAACAAAAAGATTACCAGGAAATGCTAATTTTTCTTTTAAATTTATAAATGGAGAAGAACTTTTATTAAACTTAGACATGAAAGGAATTTGTGCTTCTAGCGGTTCTGCATGTTCTTCCGCTTCATTAGAACCTTCACATGTGCTTTTAGCAATAGGTCTGCCACCAGAAACTGCAAATAGTGCTTTAAGAATAACATTTGGAACAGACAATACAAAAGATGATGTAGACTTTTTAGTAACTTCACTAATAGAAATTGTAAAAAAACTAAGAAATATATCGCCATTATATGAAGAATTTATAAAAAAATAAATAAAAAATTAAAATAAAAGCTTTACTCAAATATATATTTGGTAAAGCTTTTATTTTTTAATATATACATAATGCCAATTTACTATTATTTTTTTCCACTTTTTTTATCATCTGTCATAATTTCTTTTATAGCTCCTAAACTAGATAATGCAGTTGTTGCTTCAAAAGGAATAAATACTTTATTTGCCTCTCCATTAGCTACTTCTTTTAATGCTTCTAAAGATTTTAGCTGTACAAGTTTATCATCTGGATTTGATTTTTTAATAGCATCATAAACCATTTGAATTTCTTTTGCCTTTGCTTCTGCAACTTCACGAATAGCTGTCGCTTCTCCGGCTGCACGCCTAATTTGAGCTTCTTTGTCTGCTTCGGCATCTAAAATTGCAGCTTCTTTTCTACCTTCTGCAATAGTAATTGCAGATTGACGTTCAGCTTCTGCTTGTAAAATTAATGCTCTTTTATTTCTTTCTGCATTCATTTGTTTTTCCATAGCATCTCTAATGTCTGCTGGTGGATTAATATCTTTTATTTCAACCCTATCAATTTTACATCCCCAACGGTCTGTAGCTTCATCCAAAATCACTCTTAATTGTGTATTAATAGAATCACGAGAACTAAATGTTTCATCTAAAACCATTTTACCTACAATATCACGAATAGTAGTAATTGCCAAATATTCAATACCCTTTTTTAAAGACTGAATTTCATATACAGCTTTTGCAGGATCTGTAATTTGGTAAAATACGACTGTATCAATAGTTATTGTAACATTATCTTTTGTAATAACACCTTGTGGCGGTATATCCATTGTTTGTTGCTTTAAACTTACAACACTTCTAACACGATCAAAAAAAGGAATAATAATTGTAAGACCAGCATCAGCTATTTTATGAAACTTACCAAGCCTTTCTATAATATACACTTCAGCTTGCCTAACAACTTTAATAGACTTAAATGCTATTATTAGTACAATAACTAAAAAAATAAGTAAAAATACTTCCATAATAAACCTCCTATTATATATTTACTAATTTTTTTGTAGGTGTTACTACCAATTTAACACCATCAATTTGTTGAACTGTAATTTCAGTATTTTTAGGGATAGAAATTGAATTTTCTGCTACAGCCGACCAAACCTCTTTTCCAATACGCACTTGCCCAATTCCATCTGGACTGGTAATTTCTGCAATAACCATCCCTTTTTTACCAATTAAACTATAGGCATTGGTTGGAACACTTTTTTTCCCGAGTTACATATTTTGAAATTAGTGGTTTAGTAGCAAGTATAAGTGCTACTGAAGAAAAAACAAATACAGTGGTTTGAATAATAATATTATCTGTAAATATGCTAACAATCATAGCAAGCACAGATGCGATACCAAGCCAAAAAATTAAAAAACCAGTAGTTGCTATTTCACCAATAAAAAATACACCAGCAGCAATTAACCAAATAAGCCACATAATAACTTCTCCTCCTTCAACTATAAACTATTATACTATAAAAAAAAATAAAATTAAATACATTTTGTAAATTTTGTTGTAAAATGTATAGGCAATATAAAAATTTTATATTATAATTAAGAAAATTGTCAAATGCATTAAATTTTATTTGCAACTTTTACACAAAACAAGGTAAAATAACCTTGTTTAATAGAAAAATAAATTAATAAGGGAGACAAAAAAATGAATAAAGGAAAAAAACATTTTATAAGAAATATTATTATTTCACTTATAGCATTAGGTATAGTTACATTTATATTAATGGTAGCACCAAACTATACAAGAAACGATATAACAAATAGAACAAATTTAATAATAAATAATAATAATGTTACTTCTGTACTAAAAAGAGATATATTTATTGATGATAAAGGGGTAGTTTATTTATCAAAGCCAGATATAGCTAATTTTTTTGATAAATATATTACTTATGATGAACAATATAATCAAATTATTACAACTTCGCAAACAAAAGTAGCAACATTAGAAATTGGCAAAAATAGTATGGAGGTAAATTCAACTACTCGGAAGCATTTTATCTGGAGTAATAGAAAAAGAAGATACTTATTATTTGCCACTTTCAGAAATGTGCCAAGTATATAATATGGAAGTAGAATATATTGAAAAAACTGATAGAGTTGTTATAACATCTTTAGACAGAAAACTAGAAAAAGCAGATAGTGCAAAAGATACATCTGTAAAATGGAAACAAGACTTTTTCTCTAGGACAGTAGATAAAATAAAAAAAGGAGAAAAAGTAATAGTAATTTCAACAAAAGATAATTGGGCAAAAATTAGAACAAATAATGGAATAATAGGATATGTAAAAGAAGATAGCCTTGCAAACAGAATTATAGTAAGAGAAGATTTAGATAGAGACACAAAAATAGAAGGCAATGTTAGTATTGTTTGGGATTACTATTCACAATATGTATCTGCTCCAGACAGAACAGGAACAAAAATTAAAGGGGTTAATGTTGTTTCTCCATCGTTTTTCATGCTAGAAAGACTTGGAAAAGGAGAAATCACAGATAACGCAAAAAGTGGAGGAGAGGACTATGTTTCATGGGCAAAAGAAAATGGATATAAAGTTTGGCCAATTTTCTCTAATGATTCTATGATCCAAACAACACATGAAATACTTTCAGACTATAAATTAAGAGAAAAAACTATTAATAATATTATTAGTTTGGCTACAAAATATAAAGTCGATGGAATTAACCTTGACTTTGAAAACATATATGAATCAGATAAAGACCTATACACAAGATTTGTAGCAGAATTATATCCAAGATTAAAAGAATATGGAATGACATTATCTGTTGATGTTACTGCACCAGACGGAAGCCCTGAATGGTCACTATGTTTTGACAGATACGCTATTTCGGAAAATTCAGATTATATTGTGTTTATGGCATATGACCAATATAATGCTAGTAGTACAACAGCAGGCCCTACTGCAGGTTATGACTGGGTAAAAGTTAGTTTAGATAAATTCTTAAGAGACATTGAAAGCAATAAAATTATATTAGGAATACCTTTTTATACTCGTATTTGGAGAGAAAATGCAGATGGAACATTAAGCGGAGAACCATCAGTGGTAAATATGAAAAATATTTATGAGGTTATTCCAAGTAATGCAACCATTACATGGGATGAAGAAAGAAGACAAAATTATGCACAATATACACAGGACGGAAAAATAAGAAAAGTATGGATAGAAGACGAAAAATCAATTACTGAAAAATTAAATTTGGCACTAGAAGAAAAATTAGCTGGAGTTGCTTTCTGGGCAAAAGATAGAGAAGACCCTAATATATGGGATACAGTTTCTTTAAAAATGGGAATAGAATAACAATTATAAGATCAATCGGAGGTATAAGAAAAAGTGGAAATATTAGATGGCAAATCTTTAGCAAAAGAAATTAGAGAAAATCTAAAGCAAGAAGCAGAAAACTTAAAAAAAAGAGGAGTACTTCCTAAACTAGCGGTAATTATGGTAGGACAAGATGCTAGCTCTAAAATTTATGTTAGAAATAAAAGCAAAGCATGCCAAGAAATTGGAATAGATTTTGAAGAATATTTATTAGACGAAATTACTAAAATGGAAGAGTTATTAAACTTAATACATAGTTTAAACAATAAAAAAGATATTCATGGAATTTTATTACAAAGTCCTATTCCAAAACATTTAGACATTAACAAAGCATTTGAAACAATTGCTCCAGAAAAAGATGTAGATGGATTTCACCCAATAAATGTTGGAAAACTATCTTTAGGACAAAATGGCTTTATACCTTGCACGCCTGTAGGTATTATTAAAATATTGGAAAAATATAATATTGAACTTCAAGGAAAGCATATTGTAATACTAGGCAGAAGCAATATTGTTGGTAAACCGCTAATACAACTAGCTTTAAGTAAAAATGCAACAGTTACAGTTTGCCATTCAAAAACAGAAGAACTAAAAAAATATACAAAACAAGCAGACATATTAATTGTAGCAATAGGAAAATCTAAATTTATTACAAAGGATATGTTAAAAGCAGGAGTTGTAGTAATTGATGTAGGAATTAATAGAGGAGAAGACCGGAAAATTAACAGGAGATGTGGACTATGAAAGCGTTTCTGAAATTGCAAGCTATATAACACCAGTACCAGGCGGAGTGGGACCTATGACAATTGCTATGCTAATGACAAATGTTATAAAAGCAGCAAAAAATATGATATAATTTAATATGTATTTTTGGGGGCAAAAAATAATATTTAAAAAAGGTGAAGAAAATGGAAAGAAAATGTTATTGGATTTGGCTCTCAAGAATAAATAATATTAATACACTAGTATTATATCAACTATTAGAAAAATATAAAGACCCGGAAAGAATATGGGAATTAACTTTTGCTAAATTGGTAAAGGAAGGATTGGACTTTTACACAGCACAGAGTATATTAGAACCAAGTTATAGAACAAATTTAAAACAGTACTTAGAATATATGCAAAAACATCAAATAGAACTAATTACATATAGAGATAGCAAATATCCAATTTTATTACGAAATATTTACGATTTCCCAATTGTTTTATATTTAAAAGGAAATCAAGAAATATTAAATAATGAATATACTGCAATTATTGGATGCAGGAATTGCACACATTACGGAGAAAAAATTGCAAAAAAATTTGCATATGATTTAGCAAAAATAAATGTAGGAATAATAAGCGGAATGGCAAGAGGAATTGATACTTTTGCACACATTGGTTGCATACAAGCAAATAATGCAAAAACAATTGCTGTTTTGGGGTCTGGGTTAGATAACATTTATCCTCCAGAAAATAAATTGCTATATGAAAATATTATTAAAAGTGGGGGAGCAATTGTTTCAGAATATGTAGTTGGAACAAAACCTATTGGAAAAAACTTTCCAAGGAGAAATAGAATTATTAGTGGAATGGCAAAAAGATTGATTGTAATAGAAGCAAAAATAAAAAGTGGAACGTTTATTACAGTAGATTTTGCTTTAGAACAGGGAAAAGATATTTATGCAGTACCTGGAAATATTAATAGTGTGTGTTCGGAAGGAACAAATGAATTATTAAAACAAGGAGCAATACCTATTACAACAATTGATGATATTAAACTTTAACAAACAATTTTAATAAAACACTTTCTATTTTAATAAAAATGTAATATAATAAGAAAAATTGATTTGTAATTTTACGTGGCTCTTAAAGAAATTTTTTGAACACATATATAATATATTTAAGAATTCAATGGAGGCAAAAAGATGGAAAAAAACAAAAAAAAGAAAAATGGAATAAATTCTGCAGAAAAAACCAAGAAGTATAAAGGACTAGAAGAGAAAGTAGAGAAAAAAACAAAAAACAAAAAAGAAAAGAAAAAACATCCAAAGCTACGACTTGCTATTAAAATTATTTTAATTATTTTTGCATTACTTATTCTAATAGGTGGTGGAATAATTGCCGGAATACTAACCGGTCTATTTGGCGATGATTTTAAATTAACCGAAGAAGAACTAAAAATAGGAAATTTAAATACAGAAATATATGATAGAAATGGAGAACTAATTGCTACATTAAATGGAGAAGAAAAAAGAAAGTGGCTAGATATAGGAGATATGCCAGACAACTTAGTAAAAGCATTTGTAGCAATTGAAGACGAAAGATTTTATGAACACCATGGAGTAGATATTTCAAGAACAGCTTCTGCAACAATAAAATGGATATTAAGCAAAATAGGAATTGGGGAAGAAGGCCATGGAGGTAGCACTATTACCCAACAACTAATTAAAAATCTAACTAATGAAAATGAAAGAGAATGGACAAGAAAAGTAAAAGAAATTGCAAGAGCATATAACTTAGAAAAAGAACTATCTAAAAATCAAATATTAGAATTATATTTAAACCTTATATTTCTAGGCGGAAACCAAATTCATGGTGTAGAATTAGGGTCTCAATATTATTTTAGTAAAAGTGCAAAAGACTTAGACCTAGCAGAATGCGCATTTTTAGCTGGAATTAACAACTCGCCAAATATTTATGACCCATTTCATACTAATTCTAGTAGAACAGACGAAGAAGACAATGAAAGAATTAAAACTAGAACCAAAACAGTTTTAGCAAAAATGAAAGAACAAAGAGAAAATTTAAGTATTAACTTTACAGACGAAGAGTACAATGTAGCAATTGCAAAAGTTGACGCAGGACTACCCTTTAAAGAGGGAAACATAACAAAAAATGTTTACTCATACCATACTGATGCAGCAATAGAAGAAATTATAAAACAATTAATGGAAGAAAATCCAGACTGGTCTTATGTACGTGCAGAACAATATTTGTATGGTGGAGGATTTAAAATTTACACAACACAAAATACATGGGTACAAGGAATTCTAGAAGAAGAAGTAAAAAATGAAGCATACCAAGTACCATCAAGAAATATTGAAGGAGAGGTTTCTCAAGTTGCAATGGTTATTATTGACCACACTACAGGTCAAGTAATTGCAACTGTTGGAGGAAGTGGAGAAAAAGAAACTTCAAGAGGACTAAACATTGCAACACAAAGCACAAAACAAACAGGTTCTTCTATGAAACCAATAGGTGTAATAGCGCCAGCAGTTGAAAATGGAATTATTACAGCAGGAACTGTGTACGATGATGCACCAGTAAGATATGGCTCTTATGCTCCTAAAAATTATTATGGCGGATATAAAGGCTTATCTACAGTAAGGTATGCTATAGAAATTTCGCAAAATATTGTACCAATTAAAATTTTAAATGATTTAGGATTAGACAAATCAAGAGCATTTTTAGAATCGGTTGGAGTTACTAGTATAACTGACCAAGATATGGGATTAGCACAACTTGCTTTAGGGGGTCTAACCAATGGAATTAGCCCACTACAAATGGCAGGAGCATATGCAGCTATTGCTAATGATGGAGAATATATTACACCAACTTTTTATACAAAAGTAACAGATAAAGATGGAAACACAATTTTAACCCCAAAACAGGAAAAAAGAAGAGTATTATCTGTTGAAAATGCGTATATTGTAAAAAGCATATTAACACAACCAGTACTAGGAAGTGGAGGAACCGCATCTTACTGCAAAATACCAAACATTGATACTGCTGCTAAAACAGGTACAACAGATAAAGACTGGGACAGATGGCTTTGTGGATTTACACCATATTTTACAGCTGCAACATGGTTTGGATATAAAGAAAACGAAACAGTACGTTTTTCTGGACAAAGAGGTAACCCAGCAGGCCAGGTTTGGGAAAGAGTTATGAAAGCTACACATAATGGGCTAGAACCTAAAAAATTTGAAAAGCCAGATAATATTACTTATGCAACAATTTGTAGAGACTCTGGACTAAGAGCTACAGCATTATGTGCTCAAGACGCAAGAGGAAGTAGAGCATATACAGAAGTATTTGTAAAAGGAACAGTTCCTTCTAAAACATGTGATTGTCACCAATCAATTAAGGTTTGCGAAGAAGGTGGAACAGTAAAATTAGCAAATGAATTTTGCCCAAATGCTGTAGAAAAAGTTTTTATTACAAGAAAAAATAGTGATAGAGATACTTCTTGGAAATCAGCAGCAGACGCAAAATATATGCTACCAACAGAAACTTGCAACATACATAATAAACCGGTAGAAACAAATAATACAATTAATAATTCTGTAACAAATGGCACAACCAATAATACATTAACAAACAACACAACAACTGGCAACACCTTAACAAACAATACAACAACAAATAGCACAACAAACAACAATACAACAAATAATAATAATACAATAAAAAATAATACAACAACAAATAGTACAACAAACAGCACAAACAACAACACAACAAACAGCACAAACAACAACACAACAAACAGTACAACAGATAAAACAACAAAGCCAAAAAAAGGTGAAAAAGGATCAGACTAAAACACAAAAAAGCTATAAATATAAATTGCCATATAAATTTTGAAAGGGGAAAATATGTCAGTTAAACTATATAATACATTAACAAAGGAAGTAGAAACACTAAAGCCAATACAAGAAAACTTGGTTAAAATTTACACTTGTGGACCAACAGTATATAGTTATGCGCATATTGGTAATCTTAGAGCCTATTTGTTTATGGATTTATTAAGAAGAACTTTAAAATATAATGGATATAAACTAAAACATGTTATGAACATAACAGATGTAGGCCACCTAGAATCAGATGCTGATGATGGAGAAGACAAAATGTTAAAAGCTGCTAAAAAGGAAAATAAAAATCCATACGAAATAGCAGAATTTTACACAAATGTATTTATGCAAGATATAAATAAATTAAATATTGATAAACCAGAATATATTATTAAAGCAACAGACTATATAAAAGATATGATTGAATTTGTTCAAGAACTATTAAATAAAGGATATGCTTATGAAACAAGTAAGGGAATTTATTTTGATATTTCTAAATTAGATAAATACCCTGTGCTTTCAAATAGAAAATTAGATGAACAAATTGCAGGTGCAAGAGTAGAAGTAGATGAAGAAAAGAGAAACCCATATGATTTTGCTGTTTGGATTAAAGCACCAGAAAATCATTTAATGAAATGGGATAGCCCATGGGGGCTATCTTATCCTGGGTGGCATATTGAATGTTCTACAATGGGAAGGAAGTATTTAGGAGATCAATTTGACATTCACACAGGAGGAGTTGACCACATTCCAACTCATCATGAAAATGAAATAGCGCAAAGCAAAGGTGCAACTGGAAAAATTCCAGCTAGAATCTGGATGCATGTAGAGTTTTTGCAAGTTGATGGTGGCAAAATGGGAAAAAGCCTAGGAAATACTTATACATTAGATGATTTAGCAAAAAAAGGAATTGAACCTTTGGCATATAAACTATTTTGCTTTAGCTCTAACTATACAAAAAAATTAAATTTTACATGGGATGGAGCCAAGGCTGCACAAATATCATTAGAAAGACTAAGAGAAGGACTACAGAAACATAAAAATGGAACAGATAAAATAGATAACGAAATTTTAAAAAATTATGAAGAAAAATTTTTGGAACAAATTAATGATAATTTAAATATTACAAGTGCAATGAGTATAGTTTGGGATATTATTAGAAACGAAAAAAAATCTGAAGACTTTTATAAACTTATTTGCAAATTTGATGAAATTCTAGGACTAGATTTAGCAAATACTAAAATAGAAAAATTAAAAACCAATTTACCAAAAGAAGTTTTACAATTAGTAGAACAAAGAAAATTAGCAAGAGAACAAAAAAATTGGGAAGAATCAGATAAATTAAGAAATGAAATTGAAAAATTAGGTTATCATATTAAAGATAGCAAAACAGGAATGGAATTAGAAAAAATGTAAAATACAAATTAGTATTTTATAAAATCAAAATTTGTATAATTCAAATTTTGGGAAAGGATAAATTGTGAAATTAGTAACAGATGAAAACAAGGAAAAATACAGAGAATTTTTAAAGCAACATGACAGATGCAATTTTCAGCAATCACTAGAGTGGGGGCGAGTAAAATCTAATTGGAAAAATGAAGTAATTCTTGCAGAGGACGAAAATGGAAACATTATTGGTTCTGTTAGTGTGCTAATTAGAAAAATTCCTTTATTTGGTACAATGATGTACTCTTCAAGGGGACCAATTTGTGACATACACAATCAAGATATTTTAAAACAATTAACAGATGGACTTAGGGAACTTGCAAGAAAGTATAATGCATTTGTATTAAAAATAGAGCCAGATATTAAAAGCGATGACAAAGAGTTTAGAAATATTGTGGAAAAATTAGGATATAAAATAAAAGATGATGCAAAGAACTTTTCAGAAGAAATACAACCACGTTATGTATTTCGCTTAAATATAAAAGGAAAAACAAAAGAAGAAATATTTGAGAATTTTCATTCTAAAACTAGATACAATATACGTTTGGCAATTAAAAAAGGTATTGTTATTAAACACGGAAAAAAAGAAAATTTAAAAGATTTTCATAAAATAATGATTGAAACAGGAAAACGTGATGGTTTTATAATAAGACCATTAGAATATTTTGAAAAAATGTATGATGAATTAGCACCAGAGCATATGGAATTATTAATGGCATATTATGAAGATAAACCAATTGCGGGAATAATACCAATTATGTATGGCAATAAAACATGGTACTTATATGGAGCAAGTAGTAACAAATACAGAAATTTAATGCCAAATTATTTATTGCAATGGGAAGCAATTCAAGAAGCAATTACAGCAAAACATGACATATACGATTTTAGAGGTGTTTGTGGAATTGTAGACGAGTCTCATCCTCAATATGGATTATATAGGTTCAAAAAAGGATTTGGAGCAGAATTTACAGAATTCATAGGAGAAATTTATATACCTTTTAAACCAATTACTTATAAAATTTACAAAATTAGTGAAAAATTATATAAAAAGATTGTATTATCTAAAAGTAAAATTAAAAAACAATAATAAAATCATTAATTATACTGAATATATCTAACGAAAAAAGGAGCAACATATGACCAAATTGATTATTAATAAAAAAGACTTAAAACACAATATTCAAGCAATAAAAAATGTAGAACAAAGTTCGGATGATGAACAAAACCCATATAAAATTATTGCAGTTGTAAAGGGAAATGGATATGGTCTTGGGCTAGTAGAATATTCGAATTTTTTAATAAATAATGGAATTGATTTCCTAGCAGTATCTACTATTGATGATGCAATTGCACTAAGACAAGCTAAAATCGAAAAAGATATTTTATTACTTTCCTCTACTTGTATAAAAGAAGAAGTAGAAAAACTTGTTGAAAATAATATTATATTAACTATTGGTTCACTAGAAGCTGCTAAAGTAGCTAACCAAATAGGAACATCAATAAGAGCACATGTAAAAATTGATACAGGATTTGGAAGATATGGTTTTTTATACTCAGATATAAATAATATTTTAAAAGTATATAAAGAATATGAGAATTTAAAAATAGAGGGAACTTTTTCCCACTTTTCGGAAAGTTTTTCTAAAAACGAAAAATATACAAAACAACAATTTAATAGGTTTATGGAAGTAATTGAGATTCTAAAACAAAATGATATTAATCCTAAAATGTTACATATTTGTAACTCTTCTGCTTTTTTAAAATACCCTATTATGAGACTAAATGCTGCTAGAATAGGTTCTGCTTTTTTAGGAAGAATATTAGTAGAAAATAATATAGGGCTAAAAAGAATTGCATATTTGCAAACAAACATTACAGAAATTAAAGTATTACCAAAAAATTTTTATATAGGTTATTCTAAAACTTATAAAACAAAAAAAGAAACAAAAGTAGCAATAATTCCTTGTGGATATAAAGAAGGAATTAATATAAAACCAGGGAACGACATGTTTAGAATAATAGATAGAATAAGAGATTTATATGGAGCAGTTAAAAAACTTTTAAAACCTGGAAGCATAACAGCACTGATAAATAATAAACCGTGCAAAATTTTAGGACAAATTGGTATGCACCATATGACAATAGATATTTCTAACATAGATGCAAAAGTTGGGGATGAAGTTATTATAAATGTAAAACCTATATATGTTGATTCTGAAATTAGGAGGGAATATAAATAGTGAAAAACAATGGAGCAAAAAGAATAGGCTTTTGGAAAAGGCTAAAGATGAGTATATTTAATGTAGAAAATTATGATATTTTTGCTGTAGAAAATTTTTCAAAGGCATTAGGATATTTTGTTAAATTAATGATTGTTTTTTCTTTATTGGTAGCAGGAAGCCTAACATATCGATTTTCTAAAATGTATACATCTACTATAGATATTTTAAAAAATGAAATTCCTGATTTCCAATATGCACAAGGGAACTTAAAAATTAATTCAGAAGAACCTATTATAATAGAAAACGAAGATACAATATTACCTACAATTATTATTGATGATACAGAAAATATAGAAGAGCAGGAAAAGCATAAAGAAGAAATTAAAAAAACTCCATCTGGTTGTCTATTTTTAAAAAATGGTGTATTTATCAATTTAACAAATCAAGAAGAACTAATTTATTATAACTACGAAGAAGTAATGAAACAATTAGGAACAGAAGAATTTACAAAAGAACAGATGCTAAGATATATTAACACTATTGATGCTTTTTCATTATATGGAGCTTTTTACTTATCTAGTACTATATATTTATTTTCTATTTATATAATTTTTACTTTTTCAGATGTTCTTTTACTCTCAATTCTAGGATTTTTTACTGCTAGAATTGCAAAAATGAAATTAAAATATTTGCCTATTATTAATATTGCTGTTTATTCTATAACATTATCGGTATTACTAAATGCTATTTATATGATTATTAACATACTTACAGGTTTTGAAATAGAATATTTTAGAATTATGTATAATGCAATAGCCTATATTTATGTGGTAACAGCCATTTTAATGATTAGAGCAGAAATGATAAAACAACAAATTGAATTCGCAAAATTAATTGAAGAACAAAAGAAGGTTAAAGAAGAATTAGAACAAAAACAAAGAGAAAAAGAAGACGAAAAAGAAAAACAAAAGGAAGAAAAACCAAAAGACAAACAAAAAGAAAAAAAAGACGAAAAAAATGAAAATGATGGCGTTGCAGATGGAAGCAGTGCAGTATAAAGGAGGAAATTAATTGAAAGATAAACCAAAAAACGAGAAAAAGCTGATAGCTGTTACAATTATACTGTCAGCAATGATTATATTGGCAACTATTATTACTATAATATTTATTAACAAAAATCAAAGTCAAGAAAATGAAAAAGAATTAGCATATACAGATTTAATAGAAAAAATAGCAAATGGCGAAGTGGAAAAAATAGAAATGACAGTAGGTAGTGCTACAGCAAAAGTACAACTAAAAGGGCAAAGTGAAGATGAAAAAAAGACAACAATTGTGCCAAGTACACAAGCATTTATTGAGTTAATTCAAGAAGAAAAATTAAAAGGAAATGAAATAGAATTAATTCAAAAACCAGCCAATATTTTTGGCTCAATATTCCAAGCAATATTTTCGTTATTACCAACAATTATGATTGTTATTTTATTTATTTTAATATTTAAAATGCAAGGCCTAGGGGATAAAGGAAAAATATATGGTGGAGAGGAGAATAACAATACAGGTGTTACTTTTGAAGATGTTGCCGGATTAGACGAGGAGAAGGCAGAACTAATTGAAATTGTTGACTTTTTAAAAGAACCAGAAAAGTTCCAGAAAATGGGTGCTAAAATTCCAAAAGGCATTTTGCTATATGGAAAACCAGGAACAGGAAAAACTTTAATTGCTAAGGCAATTGCAGGAGAAGCTAATGTACCTTTTATTAGTATGAGTGGATCCGAATTTATTGAAATGTTTGCAGGACTTGGAGCTTCTCGTGTTAGAAAGTTATTTGAAAAAGCAAAAAAGATTTCGCCATGTATTGTTTTTATTGATGAAATAGATGCAATTGGTTCAAGAAGAACCGGAGGTAGCGGTGGAGAGTCAGAAAATAACCAAACTTTAAACCAGTTACTTGTAGAAATGGATGGATTTGAAAGTGATGAAACAGTTATTGTTTTGGCAGCAACAAATAGACCAGAGATGCTAGATAAAGCCCTACTAAGGCCAGGAAGGTTTGATAGGCAAATTACAATTGCGACACCAGATTTAAATGGAAGAGAAGAAATATTAAAAACACATAGCAAAGATAAAAAGTTTGCCTCAGATGTAGATCTAAAAGACATTGCAGGAGATACTGCTGGATTTACAGGTGCAGAATTAGCAAACATTTTGAACGAAGCAGCTATTATTGCAACAATGAAAAAACACAAAGAAATTTGCAAAATAGATTTAGAAGATGCAGTAAAAAAAGTAACTGTTGGAATTGAAAAACATAGTAGAGTAATTTCTAATAAAGATAAAAAATTAACTGCTTACCATGAGGCAGGCCATGCTATTGTTAGCAAATTTTTACCAACACAGCAGAATGTAAAGGAGGTATCAATAATACCAAGAGGCGTTGCTGGTGGATATACTATGTATAAAACCAATGAAGATAAATACTATATTTCTAGGACAGAAATGCAAGAAAAACTAATTGCACTTTTAGGAGGAAGGGCAGCAGAAAAGATTGCATTAAACGATATTTCAACAGGGGCAAGTAATGATATAGAAGTTGCTACAGAGGTAGCAAAAGATATGGTAACAGTATATGGAATGAGTGATACTATAGGACCAATTGCCTTAAAACCAAAAGATCCATACGAGCCAAATTTATTTGGCGAAAACATAGAAGCGGCAATAGGCTCAGAAGTTAAAAAATTAATTGATACAGCATACGCCCAAGCACAAGAAATTATTTTAGCTAATATGGATAAATTACATGCAGTAGCAGAAAAGCTATTAGAGAAAGAATCTATTTCCGAAGAAGAATTTGAAAGTATTTTTAAACAATAATAAAGTTTGCATATTTTTAAATTATAATATAATAAATTTAAAATCTCTCTGTAAAAAGGTATAAAAAAACATAAATAAAGAAAAAATATAATTAAAAGTTTTTTTTATATTTAAAAGGAGAGATTAATTTTAAAATATATTGATGATTTAGCATAGTTTTAGATTAAATATTTATGTTTTTATTTAACTTTTGACTAAAGAATTAATTAATTTTAAATTTACTTTTTCCTTAAGAAAGGAAGCAATATGGAAAATCAAGTAAATGATTTAAATTTATTATTATCAAATTTAAATGTTTTTTATTGTAAATTACAAAATTATCATTGGAATGTTTTTGGAAATGACTTTTTTACAGTTCACGAAAAATTGGAAGAATATTATAACGAAGTAAATGAACAAATAGATGAAATCGCAGAACATATTTTAATGATAGGAGGACAGCCATTAGGAACAATGCAAGAGTATTTAAATACTACTCGTATAACAGAAGCCCAAAACGTAAAAATAGAAAGTAAAAAGATATTTGAAAATGTAATGAAAGATTTAGACATATTATTAAAACAAGTAACCGACATAAAGAAAAAAGCAGATGATAACCAAAATTATGCTACATCGAGTCTAATGGATGAGTATATTTCTAGCTATATAAAAAAATTGTGGATGATAAAGCAATGTATAGCTCAAAACTAACTTTACAAAAGAATTTGACTTTTTACTTTAATAGCAGTACTTGATTTGAGAGAGGAAATATTAAAAAAATAAAATGTTAAGCCCCGGCCT
>USIO01000028.1 GCA_900554815.1 uncultured Clostridium sp. | reverse complement strand
ATGGCAGGAGGAAGCTGGGAATACATGGCAAGCTTTTTAACAAATGGAACAACAGAATATGCAACAACAATGAAAACAAAGCCAGCAAAATACATTGACCAATATGCAGGAGATGGAGCAACAAGTAGTGCAGCAGACAGACAAGCAAATTACGATGCTAATACATCAATATATGGAGATGCAGTATACGAAACAAGCTTAAAAGGAGACGGAACCCAGTCCAGCTGGAACCAGGACTACTCTGACTTTCCTTTCTTGACTGCTCCGTTCTTCGCACGTGGAGGCTCTTACAACGACTCTACCACTGCAGGAGTGTTCTATTTCTCCTACGCTTGGGGTGGCGGCCTCAACTTCTATGGCTTCCGCGTAGTCGCAATATAATACATATAAAATGCCTATTTGCTAAAATTACCAATAAATATTGACTTTTGAAAAAAAAAATAATAAAATAACTGTATTAAAAAATACAGTTATTTTTATAGACGTAGGAGGAAAAATTTTTATGGGAGAAGTTATTGTTATAACATCAGGAAAAGGTGGAGTTGGAAAAACAACAACAACAGCAAATTTGGGTTCTGCTCTAGCACTAGAAGGAAAAAAAGTAGTGCTAGTAGATACAGATATTGGCTTACGTAACTTAGATGTTGTTATGGGCTTAGAAAATAGAATAGTATACGATATTGTAGATGTTGTAGAAGAAAAATGCAAATTAAGACAAGCTTTAATTAAAGATAAAAGATTTCCAGAACTATTTTTACTTCCAGCTGCACAAACAAGGGATAAATCTGCTGTAAACGAAGAACAAATGAGGGAACTAACACAAAAGCTAAAAGAAGAATTTGACTATATTTTAATAGACTGCCCTGCAGGAATTGAACAGGGATTTAAAAATGCAATTGCAGGTGCTACAAGAGCAATAGTTGTAACAACAGCTGAAATTTCTGCTATTAGAGATGCAGATAGAATTATAGGCTTACTAGAATCGTCCGAAATTAAAAACCCGGAATTAATAGTAAACAGAATAAGGCCAGGAATGGTAAAAAAAGGCGAAATGATGGATGTTGATGATATTGTAGACTTACTATCAATTGAACTAATTGGTGTAGTTCCAGATGACGAATACATTATTACACAAACAAATAAGGGAGAACCTGTTGTATCCAATAAAAAAGCACCATCAGGAAAATCATATATAGAAATTGCAAAAAGGATATTAGGAGAAAATATTGAAGTAAGTATTCCAGGAAGGGAGAAAGGCTTTTTTGCAAAATTAAAAAGAATGTTTGGAATAAAATAATTACATTAGGAGGAATAATATGTTTGAGGCTATTATAAAGTTTTTTAAAAAACTTACAAAATCTAATGCAGAAGAGTCTAGCAATTCAAAAGATACTGCAAAGGAAAGACTACATTTAGTATTAATGCAAGACAGAGCAAATGTTTCGGCTGATTTTTTAGAACTTATGAAACAGGAAATTATTGATGTTATAAAAAAATATATAGAAGTTGATGAAAGTGCTATTGATGTAAGATTAACAAATAAAACAACAGAAGACCGGAGAAAATGGAGCACCAGCCCTATATGCCAATATTCCAATTTTAAATATTAGGAATGATATGAAAAAAATAGAAGCAAAACCAAAAGAAGAAAATGCAAATAATGATACTACAAAATCTACTAATGAAGAAAATGTTAATTCTACTAAACAAATAACACAAAAAAAAGACGAAGAACCAAATAAACCAGAAGAAAACCAAGAAAAAGTAGAAAATACTAAAGTAGAAAACACTAATAATCAACAAGAAGAAAAAACAAAAGACAAAAAAGAAGAAAATACCGAAGACAAAAGCAAACAAGAAAGCACAGAACAAAAAAATAAAGAAGAATAAAAATGCTTTGGAAAAGTAAAAAGAGGTTAAAACATGCAAAAAAAATTCTTAAAAAATACAGAATGGGGAATTTTAATATGCAGCGTGCTACTATTAATAATAGGAATGGTAGCACTTTTTTCAGCAACTCAAAATTCGGATTATGAAGAATTTAAAAAACAAGGAATTTGGTTTCTTATAAGTATACCAATTTTAATAATTGTTACAATAATAGACTACTCTATAATTGCTAAATTATCTCCATATTTTTATGGAATTTTTATTATTTTACTTATTGCTGTTCTTTTTACAGAATCAATTAACGGAGCAACAAGTTGGTTTAATTTAGGAATATTTTCATTTCAACCAGCAGAATTTGCCAAAATTTTTGTTATTTTATTTTCAGCATATATTTTAGAAAAACTGTGTTCTCATTCTAAAAAAGAAATTAACACTCCATGGAAACTGGCAATTATAATACTAATTGTAGCAGTACCAACATTATTAATTGTCAAACAACCAGACTATGGTACAGCTATTGCTTTTATGGTAGCATTTGCTTTTATGCTATTTATAAGTCGGAATAAAAACAAAATATATTGTAATTTCTATTTTAATAGTATTAATTACACTTCCATTATTATATTTATTTGTTTTACCAGAACATGCAAAAACAAGAATAGAAATATTTTTAGACCCAGAAAAAGACCCAAGAGGTGCAGGATACAATGTTCTTCAGTCTAAACTCGCAATAGGTGCAGGACAGCTATTTGGAATGGGTATGTTTAAAGGAAACCAAACGCAGCTTGGATTCTTATATCCTAAAACAACAGACTTTATTTTTGCAGTTATTGGAGAAGAATTTGGATTTATTGCATCTGGAACAATTATTGTAATTTATGTTATTTTAATTACAAAATCTGTATATATAGCAAAAACTGCTAAAGATGATCTTGGTTCGTATATTGCAATGGGAATTGCAGGAATATTTTTCTTCCATATGATAGAAAATATAGGAATGACAATGGGAATATTGCCAATTACAGGAATACCTTTGCCTTTTGTTAGCTATGGAGGAAGCTCGCTAGTGACCAATTTTATTTGTATTGCATTGTTACTAAACATTAGTGCAAGACGTCAAAAGGCAATATTTATGGAATAAAATTAAGAAGGTGAAACATGCTATTACATAAATTAAAAATAGGAGATTTAGAATTAAAAAATAATATTTTATTAGCACCAATGGCAGGTATAACAGATTTAGCATTTAGAAAAATAGCAAAAGAATATGGACCAAGCCTGGTATATACAGAAATGGTTAGTGCAAAAGCATTGTACTATAATGATGAAAAAACAAAATTGTTATTAAATATGAAAAACGAAAAAAAACCTATTGGAATACAAATTTTTGGCAGTGAGCCAGAAATAATGGGGATTGTAGCAAAACAACTAAGTAGCAAATGCGAAGTATTAGATATTAATTTAGGATGTCCTGCTCCAAAAGTAGTAAAAAATGGAGATGGCAGTAAATTATTATTAAAATTAAATCTAATAGAAGAAATCTTAAATAAAGTTGTAAAAAATTCAGAAGTACCAGTTAGCATAAAAATAAGAAAAGGTTGGGATGAAAAAAATATTGTTGCAATAGATGTAGCAAAAATAGCCCAAAATGCAGGAGTATCTTGTATAACAATACATGGAAGAACAAGAGAGAAATTTTATAGTGGTACTGTAGACTTAGAAATTATTAAAAAAGTAAAACAAGCAGTTAAAATACCAGTAATAGGAAATGGAGATATAATTAACCCAAAGACAGCAAAGCAAATGCTAGAATATACAGGTGTAGATGGAATTATGATTGGAAGAGCTACTCTTGGTAGTCCTTGGATATTAGAGCAAATAATTACATATTTAAGAGATGGCACAATAATACCAGAACCAACAAATGAAGAAAAACTAAAAAAAATTTTAAAACATATTGAATTAGAAGTAGAAGAAAAAGGCGAAAAAGTTGGAGTAAAAGAATTACGAAAACATATAAGCTGGTACATAAAAGGATTAAAAGATGCAAGCAAATTTAGAGTAGAAATAAACAAAATAGAAACAGTAGCAGAGTTAGAAAAAGCTTTAAAAGAATATTTTAAAACAATATGAATAAACTAGAATAACAATTTGTTATTCTAGTTTTTGTATTGGAGGCAAAAAATGATAAAAAAAATTTTTACTTCTGCTACTATAATTTTACTTGTTCTTTTAATTATAATTTTTATTCAAAATAATTATAAAATAGAAATTTTCGGAAATAATATGAGTAATATATCTTCTTGTGAAGATATACAAAAATATATTTTAAATATTAGTAAATATAGTGCAGTAGTGGATATAACTATTAATAGCAATAAAACTACAAATAAATATAAAATAAAACAAGAATATAACAATGGACAATTTTATAGTGAAGTATTAGAACCAAACACAATAAAAGGAACAATAATTACTTATAATGGTAAAGACCTAAAAATAGAAAATAGTAATTTAAATGTAAGCAAAATTTATGCAAACTATAAGTATATTGCTAGCAACCAACTAAGTCTATATGACTTTATTGAAGACTATAAAAATTCAGCAGATGCTAATTTAAAAGAAGAAGAAAACCAAGTTGTGCTAGAAACAACAGTTAAAAATGAAAATAGGTATTTGACCAAAAAGGTCTTATATGTAGACAAAAAAACAAAAAAACCAATAAAATTAGAAATAAAAGATAACACACAAAATGTACTAGTTTACATATTATATAATGAGATAGAAATTGGATTATTGTAAGAAATTTATATTTTAGAATTTAACATATAGTAATTCATATATAAAAAATGCAATGTTTATACAAAAAGATAATAAAGCTCTTCTGTAATCTATTTTTATCTTAAATATTTAAAATATAAAAAAATATAAGATTGAAATATAGAAATAGCAGGAGTGAAAGCAAATGACAATAAAAAGAGGAGATATGTTTTACGCAGATTTGAGTCCTGTTGTTGGCTCAGAACAAGGTGGAATACGACCAGTTCTAATAATACAAAATGACACAGGAAATAAATATAGCCCAACAGTAATAGCTGCAGCTATTACGTCTCAAATGAATAAAAATAGACTACCCACTCATATAGAAATTGGTTCAGAAGAATTTGGACTAAAATCCGATTCAGTAGTATTAGCAGAACAAATTAGAACAATTGACAAAAGCAGGCTAAAAGAAAAAATTGGACATATTAATGATCAAACTATTATGGATAAAATTAACAATGCATTAGGAATCAGTTTAAATGTACCATTTGGTTAAAAAATAAATTAGTGTAGTATAAAAAGCTTTAGTACTTTATATACTACACTATAATATAATTATTATATTATAAAACAGCATTAAAGTTTTAGTTGTTTTATTTTTTTTACCTCTTCAAATAAATTATCAATAATAAGTTGCCTATTTTGTAACGCATCTTCATATTCTTTTAAAACATTTAAAAAATTATCTATATTTTCTCCATCATGAAACAATAATTTTATTCCTTCTAAAAAATATTCTTTTTTCTTTTGATTACTTGCAGAATTCATTTTCTGGTAATAATTTTTAATTTGTTTTAAACGTTTAATTTGTTTTTTTAAAAAACTTAAATAATCATATATTTGGCTAATTTCGTATTCTGTATCATCAATAACAACTTTTAATAAACAACGTACAATTTTTTTATTAATTTTTCCAACCTTAGGATTAATATTTGGGTTAGGAGTAGCATTTTCTATAAGAATTTTTAAAGTTTCACTAATACCAACATGAGACTTATATTGTCTTTTACTAGTAATAGCATCATATTCATCTGCAACACGAATAATTTGACCTTCTAAAGGAATATCCTTTTCAGTTAATCCATTAGGATACCCACTTCCATCAAGTCCCTCATGATGATATAAAGGGCCTGCAATATATGGACGTAATTTTAAATCTTCAAAACAAATTTTATATCCTATTGTAGTATGTGTTTTCATTATATTGTATTCTTCTTCTGTTAATTTTCCTTGCTTTTGTAGAATACTTGCAGGAATAAAAGACTTACCAATATCATGTAAATAAGCACAAATAGTACAGTAAATAGTAAAAGATTTATTTAGATGTAAGTATTGACATAACCTACAAGTTAAATTAGCAACATTTTCAGAATGCTTACGAGTAAAAACATCTAAGGTTCCTAAAATATTTAACTGATACTTCATAGCTGCATCTAAATTATAAGATTTTATAGCAGTAGAATCATAAAAATCAATATCATTATTTTTCATGAAAAATCCTCCTACTTTTCTAATACCTAATATTTTATATCCAAAACTAAATAAAATCAATCATTAATTTTAAAAGATAAATTGCATTTTTAAATAATAAAAATATTGTAAAAACAGTTTTTTTCGTGTATGATAATGAAAGATTAAGGAAAAAGGAAGAGAAGAAATGTACTTAAAAAGATTAGAATTATATGGATTTAAATCTTTTGCAGATAAAACTGTATTAGAGTTTTTACCAGGAATTACTTCTGTTATAGGACCAAATGGTTCTGGTAAGAGTAATATTTCAGATGCTATTAAATGGGTATTAGGGGAGCAAAGTATGAAGTCTTTAAGAGGAGCAAAATCTGAAGACATTATTTTTGCTGGAACTCAAAATAGAAAATCATTAGGCTATGCGGAATGTTCTATTGTTTTTGATAATCAGGATGGGAAGCTACCAATTGAATATGCAGAAGTAACAGTAACAAGAAGAATATATCGAAGTGGGGAAACAGGATATTTTATTAACAAAACACCCTGCAGATTAAAAGATATTTTAGAACTTTTTATGGACACTGGAATCGGCAAAGATGGATATTCTATTATTGGTCAAGGAAAAATAGATGAAATATTAAGCAATAAATCAGAAGACAGACGTCACATATTTGAAGAAGCTTCTGGAATTGTAAAATATAGAGCAAGAAAACAAGAAGCAGAAAAAAAATTAGAGCAAACAAAATTAAACTTATTAAGAATTAATGATATTTTATCTGAAATTGAGGGAAAAATTGAACCTCTAAAAGCACAATCTGAAAAAGCAAAAAAATTTTTAGACTTACGAGAAAAACTAAAAAATGTAGAGGTAGGATTATTTATATACAATATTGAAGAAGAAAAACAAAAACTAGAAAATATAGAAAACAATCTAAATATATTAAATGAACAATTAAGCAAAGAAGAAAATGAAAAAGAAAAAATACAAGAACTAAGAGAAAAACTAAAAAAAGAAATAGAAGACTTAAACATAAAAATAGAAGAAATTCAGAATATAGGATTTGAAAGTACAAACAAAATAGAAAGATTAAATTCACAAATTAATGTTGCAAAAGAGAGAATAGAAGTTAACAATGAAAATTATGAAAGATACTTAAAAGAAATACAGGAATTAGAAGAAAAAACTAAGCAGTTATTAGAAGAAAAAGAACAAAAATCTAGTAAAAAACAAAACTTAAATGAAAACAAAAATAAGTTTGAATATGAACTAAATAAAAAACAAAAAGAATTAGAAGAACTAACCTCTAAACTATCGGAAAAAGAAATTAAAATAGAAGAGCAAAAACAAAAGGTAGAATTTAACACAGATTTAAGATATGAAAAATTAAATCAAATTAATACTCAAAATGCAAATTTAGAAAACTTAGAAAAAAGAGATAAATCAATTAAAGAAGAACTAAGTAATATTATTTCTGAATTAGACGAACAAAGAGTAAACAAATTAGAAATCTCAAAAACTTTTACAGAAATTGAATCTAGAAGGCAAAAAGTAAAAAATGCAGCAGACGAAATTTATAAAAAGAAAGATGAAAGCGATAAAAAAATAGAAAAGTATAATAGCATTATTTATCAAACAGAAAATGCTATAAGACTAAAACAATCAAGATACCAATTTTTAAGCGAAACCGAAAAAGAAAAAGAGGGATATTACAAAAGTGTTAAATCTTTGCTATTAGATTGCGAAAGAAATACGGAACTTGCCAAAGGAGTGCATGGAGTATTAGCTAATCTGTTAACTGTTTCTAAAGAATATGAAACAGCTATAGAAATGAGCCTCGGACAGAGTTTACAAAATATTGTAACAGATACAGAAAAAACAGCACAAAAACTTATAGAACATTTAAGAAAAAATAATTTGGGAAGAGCATCCTTTTTACCAATTTCTTCTATAAAAGGCAAAAAATTAGAGAAAATTAATCAAAAAAATATAACAGGTGTTATTGGAATTGCTAGTGATTTGGTAAAATATAATTCAATTTATGACAACATTATTTTAAACTTACTTGGAAGAACAGTAGTAGTAGAAAATATGGATGTAGCAATTGCACTGGCAAAACAAAACAACTATGGATTTAAGATTATCACTTTAAAAGGTGATGTAATTAATTCATCTGGAAGCATAACAGGTGGCTCTATTGCAACAAAAACAGTTAACATTTTAGGAAGAAAGGAGGAGATTAAGTACTTAGAAAAACAAATACAACAAGAGCAAGAACAATTGCAAAAAATAAAACAGGAAAAACAAGACTATATTACAAGTATTGAAATCCTTTTAGAAGAGGCTTCTGGATTAGAAAAACAAATTGCAGATACAGAAATTATTTATGCAACAGAAAAACAAAAGATATTATCTTTAGAAGAAAATGTTTTAAAATTAGAAGAAAGAAGAGATAAATTAAAAGAAGAACAACAAAAAAATATTGAAGAAAGGCAAAACATTAACTTTATTAAACAAACCATTGAAAAGGAAATTTCTAATATTGAAAAAGAAAATGAGCAATTAAATAAAACAATTACAGAATTTGTTTCTTTAAATACAGATAATCAAAAATATATTAATGACTTAAACTTTAATATTACTAATTTAAAAATTTCGGTATCTTCTTTTGATGAAAGCCAAAATTCTATAAACGAAATTGTGCAAAGAATAGAACAAGAAATGCAAAACAATAATGTTAGCATAAATAATAAAAAACAATTAAGACAGTCAATTTTGAATGAAAATGAAGAGCTAAAACAAACAATTAAAGACAAGCAAGAAGAAATTAAAAAAACCGAGGAAGAGCTTGGAAATAGTAGTGTAACACTAGTACAACTAAAAGAACTAAGAACATCCAAAAACGATGAACAAAATAAAACAGAAAACAACCAAAAAGAGCAAGAAAAAATAATAGACAATATAAAACAACAAATTAGTAAAATTGAATTAAAAAAATCAAAAACCGAACTAGAAATAGAAAATATAATTAACAAAATGTGGGAAGAATACGAACTTACTCCCAATAATGCTACAGAATATACTAAGCCAGAAAACATACAATTAACAACTCAAAAAGCAAATTATTTAAGAAACGAAATAAAATCTTTAGGCAGTATTAATATAGACTCAATAGAAGAATATAAACAAACAAAACAAAGATATGACTTTATTTGTGAACAAAGGCTAGACTTAGAAAATTCAAGCACAAAATTAAAGAAAATGATAGCCGAAATGACTGCAAACATGAAGGAACAATTTACAAGCCAATTTAAATTAATAAACAAAAACTTTAAAGAAACATTTATGCAATTATTTGGAGGAGGCTATGCAGAGCTAACATTAACAGATGAAACTAATGTATTAGAATGCGGAATTGAAATAGAAGTTCAACCACCAGGAAAAAAACTACAAAATATGATGCTATTATCTGGCGGAGAAAAAGCTTTTACAGCAATTGCACTTTTATTTGCAATATTAAAAATAAACCCAGCACCATTTTGCATATTAGATGAAATAGAAGCAGCATTAGATGATGTTAATGTATACCGATTTGCAGATTATTTAAAACAATTTGCAAAACAAACCCAATTTTTAATTATTACCCATAGAAAAGGAACAATGGAAGTTGCAGATACAGTTTATGGAATTACCATGGAAGAAAATGGAATTAGCAAACTATTATCAATGAAATTAAAATAATTATATAAAATCAGCAAGCTATAAAAAATAAATTTTATTTCTTTTTATATAATAACTATGCTGATTTTATTTTTTGCTTAAAAATTAAAAACAGTAGAAAAATAATTAAAACTTGTACTAAAAATAGATTGTCCACATATATATAATATTAAAATATATTTAATGTGGAGGTTAATAAAATGTGGCACACTATGACAACAGAAGAAACCGAGAAAAAATTCAAGACAAACCAAAATTATGGACTATCTGACCAAGAAGCAAAAAAAAGATTATTGGAAAATGGAGAGAATAAATTAAAAGAAAGCAGAAAAAAAAGTATTTTTATTCGCTTTTTGGAGCAATTTAATGACTTTATGATTATTATTCTTTTAATGGCAGCAATAATTTCAGCAGTTATGGCATATATAGAAAAAACTGGAGAATATATAGACTCTATTATTATAGTAGCAATAGTAGTGTTTAATGCCTTTATAGGATTAATACAAGAATATAAAGCAGAAAAATCATTAGAAGCCCTAAAGAAAATGTCTGCTCCTGTTGCAAAAGTAAAAAGAAATGGAAAAATAATACAAATACCAAGTAGCCAAGTTGTAGCTGGAGACATAGTTATTTTAGAAACAGGAAATTTTGTCCCAGCAGATATAAGACTAACAAAAACATTTGATTTACAAATTGAAGAAGCGACATTAACAGGAGAAAATCATCCAATATTTAAAAATGAACATAGTATTTTAAAACAAAAAATTCCTACAGGGGACATGGTAAACATGGCATTTGCTACAACTGTTATTGTTGCAGGACATGGAGAAGGAATTGTATGCAATACAGGAATGCAAACAAAAGTAGGAAAAATTGCGAAACTGATTTTAGAAGATTCTTCCCCAGATACCCCTTTGCAGCTAAAACTTGCTGAGGTTGGAAAAAAATTAGGACTTGTAGCATTATTTATATGCCTACTAATTTTCTTTATAGGTGTTATTAAAAAAATTCCAGTAGGACAAATGTTTATGACATCTGTTGGGCTAGCTGTTGCAGCCATTCCAGAAGGGCTACCTGCCATTGTAACAGTTATGCTTTCAATTGGTGTTACAAAAATGGCAAAAAAAAATGCAATTATTAGAAAATTACCAGCAGTGGAAACTTTAGGAAGTAGTCAAATTATTTGTTCAGATAAAACTGGAACATTAACACAAAACAAAATGAGAGTAGTACAAATAACAAATTGTAATGAAAATATACCAAATAGTGTTGCAAATAATAAATTTATACTAGAACTAGGTGTTATGTGTAACAACAGTAATGTAAAATACGAAAATGGAAAATTTGTAGCTTATGGAAGCTCTACAGAAAGTGCTATTACTAATGCAGGACTAGAAAATAATATTACCCAAGAAGAACTATGCCAAAAAATGCCAAGACTAAAAGAAATTCCTTTTGAATCTTCCAGAAAATTAATGACTACAATTCATAAGATGGGGAATAAATATCGTGTTATCACAAAAGGTGCACCAGATTTTTTATTAAAAAAGTGCACTAAATATTATGAAAATACTAAAACTTTTCTACTTGATTCTAACAAAATACAACAAATTAATAAAGTAAACAACAATATGGCAAGTAATGCTTTACGAGTTATTGGAATAGCATATAATGATATAGATTATTTGCCAAATAAAATAGATGCTAATACTATAGAAGCTAATTTAACTTTTGTGGGATTAATTGGTATGATTGATCCAATAAGAGATGGAGTAAAAGATGCAATACAAACTTGTAACAAAGCAGGCATTAAAACTATAATGATAACAGGGGATCATATTGAAACAGCTTCTGCAATTGCAAGAGAATTAAATATATTAAAAGAAGGCAATATGGCAATTACAGGAGAACAACTAGATAAGATGCCACAAGAAAAATTAGAAAAAGAAATTATGAATTATTCTGTATTTGCAAGAGTATCTCCTGAACATAAGGTTAAAATTGTAAAAGCTTTTCAAGCAAATAAAAAAGTAGTTGCAATGACAGGAGATCGGAGTAAATGATGCACCTGCTTTAAAATGCGCAGATATTGGTGTGTCAATGGGGAAAGGGGGGACAGACGTTGCCAAAAATGCATCAGATATGATTTTAGCCGATGATAATTTTGTAACAATTGTTGAAGCAGTAAAAGAGGGAAGGCATATTTTTGAAAACATAAAAAAGACAATCCATTTTTTACTATCAACTAATATTGGGGAAATTGTAACAATTTTTATGGGATTATTATTAGGATATGATGCACCATTAATTGCTATACAATTATTGTGGGTTAATTTAGTAACTGATTCTTTACCAGCTATTGCCTTAGGATTAGAGCCAATCGATAAATACATTATGGAAAAACAACCAATTAATTCTAAAAAGGGATTATTTGCAGATGGATTATGGGGAAAAATTTTTATAGAAGGTGTAATGGTTGGCTCCTTAACATTATTGGCATTTTCCATTGGAAACAACCTATATGGTTTAAATGTAGGAAGAACAATGGCATTTGTTAGTTTAGGCATATTAGAATTAGTCCATAGTTTTAATATAAAAAGTGAAGGGAGCATTTTAAATAAGTCATTTATTCAAAATAAATATTTAATTGGAGCGTTTTTTATAGGAGCAATTTTGCAAATAGGAGTAGTTACCATACCAACATTATCTAAAATTTTTGATGTTGTTCCATTAAACAGCAAACAATGGATATATGTTGTATGCATTTCAATATTACCAATAATTATTATAGAAATACAAAAGAAAATAAATGAAATAAAATTTGGAAAAAAAGTTTATAAAAGACTAAAAAGCTATTGTTCAAATTAATAAAAAAATTACACATATATATTGACAATAAAATTAAAAAAATATATACTAATTACAACATCTAAGTATTACTATAAATTATAAACTAAGGAGGAGTGAAATTAATGAAAAAAGGAGAAGTTAATATATTTGCAATAATTGTAATAATAATAGCAATTATATTAGTAACAGCAATTATTATTGGTATTGTTAAGAACAACAGGGAAGAAACTGAAGAACCATTAGAAAATGTAGCTGAAAATAATGTTACAACAACTCAAACAAGACCAACTATAGAGGGAAATGAATTTGTAAACGAAAATAATGGACTAAAAACAAACACTAGCGAAAAACTTAGAGAAGACAAAACATTTGAAAATTATAAATTTACTAATATAAGGCTACAAACTGATGCAAATGGTTCTGTTCTATTAGCAGATGTTACAACAACTGCTACAGAAAAACTACAAGGAAGAGATATAACAATAACCTTTGTTGATAAAGATGGAAACGAATTAATTACAATTAACTCATATATTGGACAAATTGAACCAGGAGAAACAAATTCATTTAGAACAGAAACAACTACAGATATTACAAATGTATATGATTTTATAATAAAATAAAAAATTATACCCCAATTATACTGGGGTATAATTTTTTAATACTTCCTCTCAATTTGTTTATAATAAAAAATAATTGCATAATCTAATAAAATGAATTATAATACAGTCAATATAAAGAATAAATAGGAGGGCATTTATGGAAGACACACAAATTACAGAACAAATAAAATATATTGGAGTAAATGATAAAACTATAGACTTATTCGAAAGCCAATATGTTGTTCCAAATGGAATATCATATAATTCATACCTTATAAAAGACGAAAAAAATGTTGTTATGGATACAGTTGACAAAAGAGCGACCGAAAAATGGATAAAAAATTTGCAAAACGAATTACATGGACAAACTGTTGACTACCTAGTAGTATCACACTTAGAACCAGACCATGCCTACAATATACAATGGCTTGCAGACCAATACCCTAATATGAAAATAATAGGAAATGCTAAAACATTTGAAATGATGTTACAATTTTTTAATATACAAAATTTAGAGCAAAGAAAAGTAGTGGTTAAGGAAAACGATACCATTTCAACAGGAAAACATAAGCTACAATTTATAATGGCTCCAATGGTACATTGGCCAGAAGTAATGGTTACTTATGAACAAACAGAAAAAATATTCTTTTCAGCAGATGGATTTGGAAAATTCGGAACCTTAGATACAAACGAAGACTGGTTGTGTGAAGCTCGAAGGTATTATTTTAACATTGTAGGAAAATATGGAGCACAAGTCCAAAACCTATTAAAAAAAGCAAGCACTTTAGATATTAAAATAATATGTCCACTACATGGACCAATCTTAAAAGATAATTTAAAATACTATTTAAATAAATACAACATATGGAGTAATTATCAACCAGAAGAAAAAGGAGTTTTAATTGCTTATGCATCTATTTATGGAAATACAAAACATGCAGTAGAAAAACTAAAAGAAGATTTACAACAAAATGGTGTAAAAAAAGTAGTAATGACAGACCTAACTAGGGACGATATGGCAGAAGCCATTGAAGATGCTTTTAAGTACGATACATTAATACTTGCTTGCTCAACTTATAATATGGAAATGTTTCCACCAATGGAACAGTTTTTATCTAACTTAATGGGAAAAAATTATCAAAATAGAAAAATAGCTATTATAGAAAACGGATCTTGGGCACCTATGGCTGGTGCGAAAATGAAAAAAATAGTAGAAAAAATGAAAAATATAACTCTATATGAGCCAACTATTACTATTAAATCTAAAATGACAGACGAAACAATAATGAAATTTAATAAATTAGCAAAAAAAATAGGAGGTGAAAACTAATGAAATATAGATGTACCGTATGTGGATATGTATACGATGAAGAAAAAGAAGGAGCAAAGTTTGAAGACTTAAGTGAAG
This sequence comes from uncultured Clostridium sp., assembly GCA_900554815.1. GTDB lineage: Bacteria > Bacillota > Clostridia > TANB77 > CAG-508 > UMGS1754. The sequence continues at coordinate 4,457 of USIO01000028.1, read as the reverse complement.
ACTGGGTATGCCCTTTGTGTGGAGTTGGAAAAGATATGTTTGAAAAAGTAGAAGAATAGTATAAAGATCTAAACTTACTTCACAATTTAAATTTAAAAATTTTTTATAAAAAAATAAGAAGAAAAAATTTCTTCTTATTTTTTTATAAAAAATTTTAAAAAAGTATTGCAAAATATAAATTTATATATTAAAATTTAGTTAAAGTGGTAAGAAGTGGTGGAAAGTGGAAGAAAATTACATAGGAGGTGAGAGGGTTGTTTATTGGTGAATACGAGCATTCTGTAGACTCAAAAGGCAGATTAATTATGCCAGCAAAACTAAGAGAAGAAATAGGAGAAAAATTTGTAGTCACAAAAGGTTTAGATGGATGTTTGTTTGCGTATTCACAAAAAGAATGGACAGCCTTTGAAGAAAAATTAAAGACTCTACCACTTACTAGCAAAAATGCTAGAGACTTTACCAGATTCTTTTTATCAGGTGCAATTGAATGTGAAATAGACAAACAAGGTAGATTCCTAATTTCAGGAAATTTAAGAGAATTTGCTAATTTAGAAAAAGAAGTAGTTATTATCGGTGTTAATACTAGAATTGAAATATGGAGCAAAACAAAATGGAAAGAATATAGCCAAAACGATAATATTAACGTAGATGAAATAGCAGAAAATATGACAATGCTTGGTATATAACTTTTTATAAGTTTATATAAATTTTGCAAAAGAAATTATAAAAAAACAAAAGATAAAAATTAAAAAAACAAAAGATAAGATATACATAAGATAAAAATATGTATACAAAAGACAAAAATGCAAAATTAATACCAAGGACAAACTCGTATAATTTACGAAAGTAAAATTATAAATTTACAAAAGAAAAAATAATATACAAAAGAAGTAAAAAGAGTTTTACAAAAGACAAAAAGAAGAACAAAAGATAAAGTTTAAAACAAAAATGGCATGACAGTTGGTATTAATTAGGCTTACCAACTGTTTATGCTATTTAGCAAAATTAAGTAGTGAAATGAGATGAAACAAATTAAATGGAATTTAACCATATACCGGTTCTATTAAATGAATGTATAGAAGGACTTGCAATAAAACCAAATGGAATTTATGTAGATGGAACAATTGGAGGAGCAGGACATAGCAGTCAAATTATTTCAAAATTATCGGAAAATGGTTTATTAATAGGGATAGACAAAGATATAGAAGCTCTAAAAGCTTCTGAAAATAAATTAAAACAATTTAAAAATAAAAAATTAATACATGGTAATCACGATGAAATTAAAAAAATATTAGAAAATTTATCAATAAAAAGTGTTGATGGAATATTGCTAGACTTAGGAGTTTCTTCTTACCAATTAGACGAAAAAGACAGAGGATTTAGTTATACCAAAGAAGCAGAACTAGACATGAGAATGGACAAAACCCAAAATCTAACAGCAAAAATTGTTATTAATAATTATTCAGAAAAAGAACTAGCAGACATAATATACACTTATGGAGAAGAAAAATTTTCTCGCAAAATTGCAAAAAAAATATGCGAATATAGGCGTAATAAAGAAATCTGCACTACAAAAGAATTAGTACAAATTATAGAAAAAAGTGTTCCAAGAACAAATGATGGACATCCAGCCAAAAGAACCTTCCAAGCAATTAGAATAGAGGTAAATAATGAAATAAAGCCACTAAAAGAAACTATACTACAATGTATTCAACTACTAAAAAGTAAAGGAAGGTTATGTATAATAACATTTCACTCATTAGAAGACAGAGCTGTAAAAAATACTTATTTAGAGGCTGAACGGAAAGTGTACATGTCCGCCTGATTTACCATATTGTGTATGTGGAAACAAATCTTTAGGTAAAGTAATTACAAAAAAACCAATAATTCCAACAAAAGAAGAACAAATAAAAAACGAAAGAAGCAAAAGTGCTAAACTAAGAATATTTGAAAAGAGGTGAAAGTAAATGCCTGCAACAAGACCGTATAATAGATATCAATATGAAACTAGCCCAAGAAAGTTAGAACCAATAAAAAACCCAAAAAGAAATCTACCAACCCACAAAAAAACTACAGTAAAAAATACTAAAAAATTAGAAGAAGAGTTAAAAAGAACCAAAAAACAAGAAAACTATAACAAACTAAAAGTAGTAATGTATTTAGCATTAGGATTTGCAGTTTTATTAATGATTGGATATAGAAATTCACAAATTAATGAAGCATTTACTTATAACCAAAAATTAGAAAAACAAATTTCAAATATACAAAAAGAAAATGAACAACTAGAAGTAAACATTCAAAATAGCCTAAATTTAAGTCAAATTGAACAAGAGGCTAAAGAAAGACTAGGAATGCAAAAACTAAATAGCAAACAAACAACTTATATACAATTACCTAAAAAAGATTATGTAGAAGCTGGAGCAGAGCATGTAATAGTAGAAAACAATTCAGAAAACATACTTGAGATTATTATTAACTGGTTTAAAAATTTATTTTAAAAAGATTATATTACACAAATAAAGTAATATAATCTTTTTTTTATGCATTAGCAAATAGTTATAATTTTATATTTTTAATAATAACATAAGAATAAATAATAAAAAGAAATGAGGTAGAACAAATGGTAGAAACTGGTATAAAGCAAAAAAGAAGGTTAAAAAACATGCTACTAATCACATGCATTATTTTTATTACATTAACAGTTAGGATAGGATGGATACAATTTGTTCAAGGAAGCGAATTACAAGCAGGCGCATATATGCAGCAAACTTTAGATAGGAGTATTAATCCAAAAAGAGGAACAATTTACGATAGTACTGGTAAAACAGTATTAGCAGTTAGTAGCACAGTCCAAACTATTACAGTTAATCCAACAAATATTTCAAAAGAAAATAAAGAAAAAGTAGCAAATGCTCTTTCAAATATTTTTGAACTAGATTATGAAAGTGTATTAAAAAAAGTAAATAAAAATAGTTATATTGAAACAATTGCTAAAAAAGTAGAAAATGATAAAGCAAATGAATTAAGAACATGGATGGAGCAAAATAATATTAATGTAGGAATAAATATTGATGAAGACACAAAAAGGTACTATCCATATAGTCACTTGGCTTCTCATGTTATTGGATTTTGTGGGAGTGACAATCAAGGACTAGATGGAATAGAAGTAACTTTTGATGAAATTTTAAAAGGAACAAAAGGAAAAATAAAAAAACTAGCAGATGGAACAGGTGGAGACTTACTAGAAGGAGGAGAGGAATATATTCACGCAATAGATGGCAAAGATATTGTACTATCTATTAACATGCCTACCCAAGCAATTGTAGAAAAGTATTTAAAACAAGCATGTATTGACAACAAATGTACTGATGGTGGAAATGTTATAGTTATGAACCCCAAAACTGGAGACATTATTGCAATGGCAACATATCCCGATTACAATTTAAACTACCCATATGAACCAAATACAGAAGAATTAAAAGCAAATTGGGAAAGTATGAGCTCATCAGAACGAACAAAACAATTGCAACAAATATGGAGAAACAGAGCAATTGCAGATAGTTATGAGCCAGGTTCAACATTTAAACTTTTAACAGCATCAGCAGCTTTAGAAGAAGGAATTACAACAACAGATAAAGAAGGAGAATTTAACTGTAGTGGAAGTATAGAAATTGTAGGTACACGAATAAGATGTTGGAGGTATTATAGACCACATGGGTCTCAGAGTTTAAGAAATGCTCTAATGAATTCTTGCAACCCTGTATTTATAGGACTTCGGACAAAAAATTGGTGTAGATAAATACTATGACTATTTAGAAAGATTTGGACTACTACAAACAACAGGAATAGAGTTAACAGGAGAAGCAAAAGGGATTTTTTTAGCAAAAGAAAAAGTAGGTCCTGTAGAACTGGCGACTTTAAGCTTTGGGCAAAGATTTGAGATAACTCCACTACAAATGGTAAGAATGGTATCTGCTATTGCAAATAATGGAGTTTTAATGAAACCACGTTTAGTAAAACAAATTATAGATAATTCTACAGGAACAGTAGAAAATGTAGAGCCACAAGAACAATCACGAGCAATATCGGAAAAAACTGCTAAACAGGTTTTAAGCATGATGGAATCTGTTGTATCAGAAGGAACTGGAAGAAATGCTCGGAGTATTAGGATATAGAATTGGAGGAAAAACAGGGACCTCAGAAGATGGTGTAAATACAGGGAAATACGTAACATCTTTTGTAGGAGTAGCACCAATTTCTGATCCAGAAGTAGTAATTTTAATTACACTATATAATCCAACAGGAGAAGGAGGACACCAAGGAGGTGCGTGAATAATTTTGTCGCTACACAATATAAAATATTCAAAATGTACTACATTAAGACTTGGAAAACCATACTATATGTACACTTGACAAAAAGGGTATAAAAGGTATATACATAAAATATAAAAAAGCAA
>USIO01000027.1 GCA_900554815.1 uncultured Clostridium sp. | reverse complement strand
GGTAGAAGAGACGAAGGAAGTATACCAGGAAACTATATTCCATTATCAAACATAATTGATGAACCAGATACAGATGGAGCTACAATAACAGTAACAGACCCAACAGGATTACAAGGACCACAAATTCATTATATATTATTAATTACAATAGGAGTAATACTAATAGTAGGAATTGTGTTAATTAAAAAAGTTGTAAAAAAATAATGGTATAAAAAAATTAGGAATGTAGATAAATACATTCCTATTTTTTTAGGTTATAAAATATGCAAAAAAACTTGTATTTTTCAACAATATATAATAAAATTATTTGTATAATATAATATTTTTTGAAACAAAAGAAAAGAGTAGAAAAAAATATAGCACAAGATGTTGAAAACTTTTTTATAATTCTTACTTGTTATGACAAAAAATGAATAAAGCTTGTACTAAAATAGAATTTATAAAAAAGTAAAAAGGTGGTCTTAAAAATGTTTCAAAATATTAATGTGGAATATGAACAAGAAGAAATAAATGAACAAAAATCAAATTCAAAAAGAAACTATTTAAAAGAAATATTTAGTATACAAAATATTCTATTATATATAATTACTTTTGGTGTATCAATGGTGAGTTTTGGAGAAAAAATTACGCCATTTGGTATATCTATTTTTGCGGCTGTTTGCAGCAATACAATTCCTGCAGGAATTGTATTCATATTAGCTGGTATTGGTAGTTACATAGGACTTGGAAATCAGGGAATTTTAACTTATTTATTAACAAGTTTAGTATTTTGTGTATTTAGTTTAATTTATAGACCAAAATTTGAAAACCAACTAAGAAACGAAAAAAGAAAATTAGGAGCCCATTTAGTAACAGCTACATTTTTAGTTCAAATTATGGGGATTGCTTTTAAAACATTTTATGTTTATGACTTTATAACAAGTATTTTAGCAACAATGATAACATATGTATTTTATAAAATATTTGCGAATTCATTAACTGTTATTAAAGACTATAAATCTAAATTAGCATTTACAATAGAAGAAGTAATTGGAGCCAGCCTTTTAATTGCAATATCTGTTTCTTGCTTATTTAATTTTACTATTTTTGGATTTTCTGTTAGAAATATTTTATGTATTTTATTAGTATTAATTTTAGGTTGGAAAAATGGAATATTAGTAGGAACTACAGGTGGGGTTACAATTGGAGTTGTCCTAGGGATTGTAGGAAATGAAGACCCAATGCTAATTGCTGCATTTGCTTTATCTCGGAATGATAGCAGGTATTTTAAACAAATTACGGTAAAATAGGAGTAATTATAGGGTTTATAATAGGAAATACATTATTAACTTATGTTGTAAATGGAAATATAAGTCAACTAATTTATTTTAAAGAAATTTTAATTGCTTCTTTAGGATTATTGCTAGTACCTAAAAATATAGATATTAAAATATCGGATTTAATTGGAAAAACAAAATTCTTACCAGAACATCAAGAAAGAATGCTAGAAGCAAAAGAAGATGCTATTTTTAAATTAAATAGTGTTTCAGATACAATTAATGAGGTTTCAAAATCATATCAGGAAGTTGCAGCAACAACTGTAGAAGAATGCAAAGTTCAAGAAACCTTATTAGACGAAATATTAGTAAATATGGAAGAAATGCCTAATAATATTTTATATGATGATATTACAAATACTGAAAACGGAATTTTAGACGATATTTTAAATTGTGTTACTGAAAAGAATATATTTAATATGCAAGACTTAATAGACATTCTAGAAAAACATAATAGCTATATTATAGGAATGGAAAACCAAACAGTTAAAAACGATATTATAAAAGTAGTAAAAATGGTTAATCAAACATTTAAATTAAATAAAATTAATACTGTATGGAAACAAAAAGTAGACAAAAGCAAAGAAGCAATGTATTCACAATTAGAAGGTGTTTCTAAGGTAATTAGAGATGTAGCAAACGATTTTAATAAAAATGAAGATTACCTTTTTGAAAAAGAAAAAGAAGAAATAGAAATTTTGCTATTACAAAAACAAATAAAAGTATATGAACTAACAATTACAGAAAAAAACAATAAAACTGTTGTAAATCTATATACAGATGTAAATGATGACATAACAGAAGAAGCAAAAAAAATTCAAAAGGTAGAAAACATTTTATCAAAGGTTTTAAAAACAGAGATAAAATTGCAAAGCCAAAAGAAAAATATAAAAGACAAGACTTTACAAACATATATTTCAGAAGATAAATATATTATTACAGTTGGAAAAGCAAGAATTGCTAAAGACCGAGTAAGTGTTAATGGTGATTCATTACTAGAACAAAAATTAGATGATGGAAAAATTGCTTTAGCAATATCTGATGGTATGGGTACAGGAGTAAAAGCCAAAAAGTATAGTGAGTTAGTTATTAATATGCTACAAAAGTTATTAGGAGCAGGCTTTAAAAAGAAAGAAACACTAGAACTAGTAAATAGTACAATATTATCACTAGCCTCACAAGAAGAATATGCAACAATTGATATGTGCATATTAGATTTATTTTCTGGAAATGCAGAATTTATTAAAAACGGTGCTTGCCCAACTTTTATAAAAAATGGAAAAAATGTAGAAAAAGTAGAAGCAATGTGTTTGCCTGCTGGAATTAATGAAAAGCCAGATACAACTATTTTTGATAAAGATTTAAATGATGGCGATATTATTGTTATGATAACAGACGGAATTTTAGATGCTAATAAAGAAGCAATTGATAAACAAGAAAGTATGAGAGAATTTATTAGCCAAATTAATATTCGGCAATCCACAAAAAATAGCAGATATAATTTTACAAGAAGCGATTGATCACAATTATGGAATGCCAAAAGACGATATGACTGTTATTGTTGTAAAAATAAACAAAAAATAAAAACATGGTAAAACTAAAAGACAGAAATTTTATTTTCTGCCTTTTAATTTTATAATAGAGTGTAATATTTTTAAGTCGTGGCTTTTAATTGTAATTATATGTTCATTATCAGAAATTTTTGTATAAAAACAAATAATTTGGTCTCCTAATAAACATTGCTTTTTATACATAATATCAATATTTTCAAAGTCTGAATTATCAAACACTTCTTTAGGCAATGCCTCATATGCAAATAATAAGTAATTTAAATTGTTTACATGAAGGTTAGTATCAATATCTCTTCTTAAAATTGTATAATTTGTTTGACAATCAAAATGGTCTGGCTCTTTTAATTTTTCTATTTCAGAATTAAATACTCTTTTATTATACAAAGGAAAAGCTTCTTGGTATTGGCTTGTAAACCTATTAATTTTATGTGTGTCAATATTAAATAAAACCCATTTAGAAGTCGCAATACAAATACATTTGCCAGTATCATCATAAACTTCAAAGTCCCTATAACAAGAGCTTAAATCATTTTTTGAAGGCCATGTTTTAATATGTATTTTTTGATGCCAAGCAGGTCTTGAAATAACTTGTAATTTCCAATCTAAAAGAAGCCAAACAGTACGAATGCGAGGAGTGTCGTACAGACCATAATTTAATACAGAAGCATGAATAGTAGCCACTTCTTGCAAATATTTTAATAAAGCATAGTCAGTTAAATGATTTTTAGAATCAATATCTGCATATTGTATTTCAAAGTCGTATTCAAAAACATTTTTCATAATTATAACTCTCCTTATAAATAACTATAATAAAAAACATTTAACATTTATTATAACACATAATTTTTAAAATGTATATTGTATTTATAAATAGTAATATGATATATTATTTATAAATAGGTTACTGTTTAGACTAGAATCTAAATTATAACTTTTTACTTTAAACATTAACTATAAAAAAATAATATATAGGAGGCTGTTAATTATGAGTACTGGTAGAAGATATGAAAAAGAGCCAAAGCTAAATATTAAAAAAATTATTGGTGTAATTGTAGCAATTGGTGTTATAATTATGTTTATTGTATCAATAAACACTCTATTAAATAAGGAAAGCTCTTCTAAAAATGTTTTCGAGACAGCTTATTTTACAGCATATAAAGATGGAAAATGGGGGGTAATAGATTCACAAGGAAAAGAAATTATTAAATTTGAGCAACAAGAATATATTACAATTCCAAATAATAAAAAAGATGTGTTTATTTTAACTACAGATGTAGATTTAGAATCAGAAACATACAAAACAAAAGTATTAAATAGCAAAAATGAGGAATTATTTACTAAATATAGTTTAGTTACTGCTATAGACAATTATGATGCATCAGGAAATATAAGCTTTGAAGACAATACATTAAAAGTATCACTTAATGGAAAATATGGTTTAATTAATTTTAGTGGAGATGAAATTTTACCTTGTGAATATGATGACATATATTCATTAAAAGGAACCAATAATAGCATTATTATAAAAAAAGAAAATAATTTAGGGCTTGCAAGTAGCACAGGAGATATTATTATTAAGCCAGAATATAAAGAAATTATTGCATTAGGACAAGATTATAAAGATGGATATATTGTAGTAAATCATGAAGGAAGATGTGGAATTATAAATTGTAATAAAGAACAATTGCTAGACACTATATATGAACAAATAGGACAAGTAAGCCTTGGTAAATTATATGTTGTAAAACAAGATGGCAAAATAAAAGTAATTAATGATAAAAAAGAAGTATTATTGGAAGAAGGATTTGACGAAATTATAAAAATTGATGGAGAAAATTTAATAGCAAAAAAAGGAGAAAATTTAGGAATAATCAATACCTCAGGGGAAGAATTAATACCATTTATTTACAAAGAATTAATATCAACTAATAATAATTGCTATATTGCTAAAAAAGATGAGCTATATGGTATAATAGATGCCAAAAACCAAGAAAAATTACCTTTTATATATACTAACATAATACAAAGAAAAGACACAGATTTTTTTGAAGCAGATAAAACAGCAACTCAAACAGAAGTATATGATAAAAACTTTGAATTAAGATTAACAGGAACAGTTTCTAAAGTAGATGCTGAAAGCGGATATATTTCTATTAGAATAGGAGAAGAACAAAAATATTATAATTTTAAATTTCAAGAAAAAAAAGCAAGCGAGATTTTTCCAAACCACACATTATTTTTAAGCAAAAAAGACGGAAAATATGGATATACAAATAAACAAGGAGAAGTAATTGTAGATTACATTTATGATGATGCAACAGAGCAAAATGAATATGGATATTGTAGTGTAAAAAAAGGCAATTTATGGGGAGCTTTAAACAAAGATGGTAACATAGAAAAAGAGCCATCTGTTAACTTAGATAATAATTTAATAATAAATTTTATTGGTGACTGGCATTTAGCAGAAGATATTAATATGAATTATTATGAATTATAAAAATAAAGGAAGGTAAAAATGAACGAAAGAATAAGGTATGAACACACATATTTTATATACCAATTTCAAATAGATAATATGAAACAATATATAACTAATTTACTTGAAAATAAAAATATATATATTAATTTATTTGAAAAGGAAAAAGATATTGATTTATATTCTTATTTTTCAAAACAAGCAAAGGAGTTATTTTTTCCAAGTTTTCAATTTAAAAAAGAGCAAATAAGTAAAATAGAGAAAATGACTAAAAAACAGAAAATAAAATTTTTTTTAAAACAGGAAGCATTTTATGCTGAGTATAATACTAAACAGGCAATTCCAGCTAAATTGGGAGAAAAAGATGGAACATTTTTTACAATAGAAAAAATAGAAATTATTTGTTTTTCAACAGGGATAGGCTTTTTAACAATGAAAACACAGCTAGAAGATGCAAAACAAATTATGCAAATACTAGATTTTAATTATCAGTTTAAAAACATTATTTCTGGGCAAGCAGATAAAAACACCTGCCAAGATATAAAAATACAAACTAATTATTTTGAAAATGCAAGTCAAATAATAGAACTAATAAATTCTATTACCATGCAAAATAAAAATAAAAAAGAAATTTTTTTATATTCTTATGTATGTATTGCCTCAGAAGACTGGAAAAACAAAGAAGATTTTCAAAAAATAAAATTAAAGTATAAAAATTTAGTTAATGCAAAACCTTCTAATGAGAAAACCATGGAGGGTAAGTCTATTTATGAAACGAACTATATTCATGTAGGGATAAGCAAAAATGGAATGGGCGTAGTTGCATCAAGTAAGGAAATTTTTAATTATACAAAATTGCCATATTATCTTGAAAGACAATATTTATATACATTAATTATAGGATTATACAAAAGAAAAATTAATGAAAAAACAAATTTTAAAAAACAAATAAACATAAACATTACAAATGATAAATTAGGAATAAAAATATTAAAACAAATGGATAAACAATTTAAAATAAAGGACAATAAAATTAAAGAAAAAAGAAATAATAAATTAAATAATATATTACTATCTATTTTGCTAATACTATTAGTGTTTAGTTTATGGATATTATTAAAAATAATAAACGGGTAGGAATTATGAATATAAGTTGTGGAACAGATATTATTGAAATAGACAGAATAAAAGAAGCAATTGAAAAAGAAAATAATAAATTTATAGAGGAAATATATACAAAAGAAGAAATTAAATATTGCGAAAGCAAAAAAAACGCAAAATATGAGCATTATGCTGCAAGATTTGCTGCAAAGGAAGCTATTTTTAAGGCAATATCTCCGTTTTTAAAAGATAAATACCTAATTTCTTGGAAAAATGCAGAAATATTAAACGACAAAAATCAAAAGCCATATATTAATTTTGTTAATATAGAATTTCCACAAATTAACAGTATTGATATTAGTATATCGCATTGTAAGCAATATGCAGTAGCAAATGTAGTGGTATTATACCAAGAATAAGAAAGAGGAAACAAAAATGGAATTTTTTGATTCACATGCTCATTATAATGATGAAAAGTTTAATTATGATAGAGATGATATTTTAAAAAGAGTATATCAAGAAAATATTACACATATAGTTGTAGCTGGATATGACATAACTTCTTCTAAGAATGCAGTAAAAATAGCAAATGAATATAATTTTATATATTCTACTTGTGGAATATCTCCAAATGATATTCGGAAATAATACACAAGAAATAATGCAAATAGAAGAGCTTTGCAAAAAAAATAAAAAAGTTGTTGCTATTGGAGAAATCGGATTAGATTACTATTGGAATAAAGAAAATAAAGAATTACAAAAACAATGGTTTGAAATGCAAATTAACCTTGCAAATAAGCTAAATTTACCAATTGTTATTCATTCAAGAGATGCTTTTTTAGATACAATTTATATTTTAGAAAAAAACGAAGTAAAACAAAAAGGAGTATTTCATTGTTGCCAGTTAAACCAAGAATTAGTTAAAGGAGCATTAAAATTAGGTTTTTTTGTATCGTTTGCAGGACCAATTACTTATAAGAGTTCTAAAAATGTAGATACAATTATTAAAATGGTGCCAACGGATAAAATACTAATAGAAACAGATAGTCCTTATTTACCGCCAGAACCTTTAAGAGGAACCAGAAATAATTCTATTAATGTAAAATTAATTGCACAAAAAATAGCACAAATAAAAAACATTTCTTTAGAAGAAATTGCAAAAGTAACATATGAAAATGCAAAAAATGTTTTTAGAATTGAATAATTTTTAAAAATTATTTTAAAGATTGTTTTTTTTATATTTGTATGATAATATAATTAATATATTATTATTTTAGGAGGATAAAAATATGGGTTGGATTATATTAGGAATAGTTGTAGTGTTAGTTTTATTTGTAATTGGTATATATAATGGGCTAGTACAGGCAAGACAAAAAGTAAAAAATGCTTGGAGTCAAATAGATGTTCAATTACAAAGAAGATTTGACTTAATACCTAATTTAGTAGAAACAGTAAAAGGATACATGGAACATGAATCAGAAGTGCTAACAAAAGTTGCAGAATTGCGTACATCATGGGCTAATTCTAATTCTGTAAAAGAAAAAGCAGAATTAGATAATCAATTATCTGAAACGCTAAAAACAATTATGGCATTATCTGAAAACTATCCAGACTTAAAAGCAAACCAAAACTTTGCTCAATTACAACAAGAATTACAAAATACAGAAGACAAAATATCTTTTTCAAGACAGTTCTACAATGATACTACTACTATGTATAATACAAAACTAGAAGTAGTTCCATCAAACATTATAGCTTCTATGTTTGGATTTAAGCCAGAAGAATTATTTAAAACAGAATCAGAAGAAGCTAGAAAAAATGTAAAAGTAGATTTTAACAACTAAAAAAAACAAAAAACAGAAAATTTTTAAATTTTCTGTTTTTGTTTGCATAGAAAAATATTGTTTTAATTATAAAAGCTTTGTTATATTAAATTAAATACTATATATTGCAATTCCTACAAAAAAATGGTAATATATGCTTAAATTGAAGGAGGAATAATGAAAATAGTAACATGGAATGTAAATGGTTTAAGAGCAGCATATAAAAAAGGTTTTGAAATTTTTTTTGATTTAATAGATGCAGATATATTTTGTATTCAGGAAACTAAAATGCAAGAAGATCAAATGGAATTTAGCCTAAAAACAAAATACCAATATTTTAATAGCGCAGAAAAAAAGGGATATTCAGGTACAGCAATTTTTTCGAATATAAAACCAGATAATGTATATTATGGAATTGGGGAAAATAGACATGATATGGAAGGAAGAGTAATTACATTAGAATTTAACGAATTTTATATGGTAAACTGCTATACTCCAAATTCACAAAGAGGATTAACTAGACTAGACTATAGAATGGAATGGGAAAACTCTTTTAGAAAATATTTACAAAGTTTAGACAATAAAAAGCCAATTATTTTATGTGGAGACTTAAATGTTGCACATAAAGAAATTGACTTAAAAAATCCAAAAAATAACAGACAAAATGCAGGATTTACAGATGAAGAAAGAACAAAGATGACAGAGCTTTTAGGCTCTGGGTTTATAGATGCTTTTCGCTATTTATACCCTACCAAAAAGGATGCCTATACATGGTGGTCATATATGGCAAACTCAAGGCAAAAGGATATTGGATGGCGTATTGATTATTTTATTGTATCAGATAGAATAAAAGAAAACATTAAAGAAGTACTAATACATAAAGATATAATGGGAAGTGATCATTGCCCTGTAGAATTAGATATTGAAATTTAAAGGAGAACCTAAAATGAATGAAAATCAAACATATAAAAAATGGATTAGCTGGTTTTTATTTGCAGTAGCAATAATTGTTACATACAATATTTTTGGAAATTTTAAAGATATATCTACATGGATAAACAATTTAATTGGATTAATAATGCCATTTTTAATGGGAATTCTAGTTGCATATTTGTTTTACATTCCATGTAGAAGTATAGAAAGTATGTTTAACAAAAACAAAAATAAATTTCTTGTAAAAAGAGCAAGAAAACTTTCTATAATATGTGTATATTTAATTGCTTTATTAATTTTAGTTATTATTATTAACTTTATTATACCAGCTATATCAAAGAGTTTTATTGAATTGGTAAATAATTTACCATCATATTATAACAGGGCAATTGAATTTATAGAACAACAGCCAGAAGACTCTTGGTTAGGCAAAATTAATATTGAAGATACTATAAGAGCATTAGAACAAATAGATTTTAGCAGATTATTTAGTATAGAAAATGTAATTAGCTATATAAAAGGAGCATTAGGAATAGTAAATGTGTTTTTTTCTATATTTGTTACAATAGTAATTTCTATATATATATTAGCAGAAAGGAAAGAAATTATTCAGTTTTTAAGTAACCTTGCAAGTAGTCTATTTAAAAAAAGAACATGTAAATATTTAAGCAAATATTTTAGAGAATCAAATGAAATATTTTTTAGATTTATTTCTAGTCAAATTTTAGATGGAATTATTATTGGAATAATTCTTACAATTGCTATGAGTATTATGGATGTAAAATATGCTGTTTTACTAGGTTTTATGATAGGGCTATTTAATATAATACCATATTTTGGAGCAATTATTGCAACTTTTATTGCCATAATTATTACAATATTCACAGGAGGACTTACACAAGCTATTTGGACTTTAATTGTAGTTGTTATTTTACAGCAAATAGATGCTAATATTATTAACCCAAGAATTGTTGGAAATTCTTTAAAACTAAGCCCAATTCTAGTTATTTTTTCTGTAACTATTGGTGGGGCATATTTTGGAATATTGGGAATGTTCTTAGCAGTACCTGTTGTAGCCGTAATTAAATTATTGTTAATTGATTTTATAGAATATAGGCAAAAAAATAAAAATAGAAGGTTAAATATGCAATAAGTATTTTATATATTAAAAAGATATTCAAAAATACATAAAAATTTTTGAATATCTTTTTAATATATTGTTATTACTATTACTTATCAAAATTAATTCTTCTTTCTTCTACTACTAAAGGTCTTTTCATTACTCTGGCATTAATAGATAAAATATATTCTCCCAAAAAACCAATAAAAAATAATTGTAAAGCACCTAAGAAAAACATTCCGGATTAAAACAGGAACCATTCCAGCTACAAACCTATCCCAATAAATTAATTTTAAAATAAAATAAACAATTCCTATAATAAAACTAATTAAACCAACTAAAATTCCTAAAAATGTTGCTAAACGTAATCCAATTTTAGTATAAGAAGTAAAACCTAGCATAGCAGCATCATACAATTTATAAAAGCTATTATGTGTTTTTCCGGCTTTCCTTTTTGGTTGCTCATATGGAATTTCCTTCCTCTTAAAACCTAATTCTGCAACTATTCCTCTTAAAAAAGGAGTAGAGTCATCTAATTTTTTTAATATTTCTATAAAATCTTTATCATATAATCCAAAACCTGTAAAATGTTCAATTTGTTCATTATCTGATATTTTTTTTATTAATTTATAATAACATGATCTTAAAAAATACATAATTTTATTTTCTTCACTTTTATTTTTTAAACCAATAACAATTTTATATCCATTTTCCCACTCGGAAATAAATTTAGGAATCATTTCCACAGGGTCTTGGAAATCAGCACATATAAGTATAGAACAATCCCCAGTTGTTTGTAATAGCCCATAATATGGAGAATTAAATTGTCCAAAATTTTTTGCATTGAATATTGCCTTAATATTTTTGTTGCTATTACATAGTTGAATTAACTTTTCTCTTGTTTTGTCTGTAGAACAGTTATCTATAAAAATTAATTCATAAGAGTATTTTTGCAATTTATTTATTTCATCTACAATTGCATTACAAATTGGCAAAACATTTTCTTCTTCATTATAACAAGGTACTACAATACTAATTTTTTTCATTATTTACCTCATCTTTCTTATTTTTATTATTTTCTTTAAACCATTTTATTGTTTGTGCTATTCCCTCTTTAAAACTAAATTCAGGAATAAAACCGGTATCTTTGGTTAAGTTGGAGATATCTGCACATAAATTTACGATTTTGTTATTTGAGACTTCTTTTTTTCCTAATTTTAATAATATATTTTTATCAATCTGATTTCTTATTTCTATAATATATTCATATAATGGTTTTGCTTTACCGCTTCCTATACAATATACGGAATCTTTTTTCCCCTTTTCTCCAATTAAATATAATGCTCTAGAAGCATCTTTTACATATAAATAATCCCATAACTGTTCTGCTTTTGTGTATTCTGGAGATTGATGATTTTCTAGCATTTTTCTTATGGAAGACATTACTAAAGTATCTTGTTTATCATAAGGACCATAAACACTCAAAATTCTTGTCCAAATATGATTTATGCCTAATTGACTTGCTAAAACTTGTGTTATTTTACCACTACAAAATTTAGCAATTCCATAAGGTGTTTTTGGATCTACTCTTGTATTTGAACTAATTTTTTTAGAAACAATTCCGTATTCTGCTTGTGAACCAACTCCTATAAAAGTTTGGCATTTTAATCTTTTGGCTAATTTTATTGCTTCTATTGAATATGTAATATTTTTTACTTGTAGTTCAACATGCTCTCTTTCAAGCCTAGAAGTACCAATCCAACCTAAATGATAAAAAGTGTCGTACTCTTCAGAAATATTTATTTCTTGCAAATTACTTAAATCTGATTCTATTATTTTTACAATAGGATTTTTTATATATTTTATATTAGCAGAATTTGGTCTTACAATAGCTAATACATGTACATTACTTTTTACAAATTCTTTTATTAGACTAATACCAATCATACCTGTTGCACCAGTTATAACAACCTTTTTCAAATTAACCTTCTTTCTCCTTAACTTTTATTAAGGAAACTTATTTAAACGCCCACAACTTATTTAAAACAAAATTTAAAGGAATGGTAATACATAAATTAATAATTGGAGAAATATATTCAGAAATACAGAAAACATTTACCATTAAATACAATAAAAATGTGGATAAAAAAAATGTAGTACCATAAGAAATATAAACTTTTAATAGTTTTTTTGGAGTATTACTATTTTTAAATACATATTTGTTATTCCAATAATAAGCATTTAAAACACTAACTACAAACCCAATTATATTAGCAATAATATAATTCAACCCTAAAAATACTAACAAATAATAAATTATTAAATTTATTAATGTATTAGATATACCTACAAATCCGAAATTTAATAAATTGATTTATTAGTTTTAATATGTTTTCTTTATTTTTTATTCTAAACTTTTTTAATATACTTTCCATTTTATTCCATATTTTCTTTTAATAATTTTTGTAACAAGTTTTGATCTAATAAGGGGTCTTGATTATATACTGGCTCTCCCATTGCAAGTTTTGGATATACATGTGTTTTTTTAGGAAACTCTATATTAATTAACACAGGTTTCTTAGATAAAAATTCTGTTTTAATAGTTTCTAATTCATCTTTTTTGCTAATTTTATAACTTTTAATTCCATAGGCATTTGCAATTTTACAAAAGTCTGGAATTTTATATCCGTTATTCTCCACTGTTTGCACATAATGGGAAGCAAAGTACATTTCTTGAAAATGACGAATCATTCCCAAAGAATGATTGTTCAAAATAATAATTTTAATAGGTAAATTTTCTCTTGCTATAAATTGTAGTTCCTGTATATTCATTTGAAACCCGCCATCTCCATTAATGGAAATAACTATTTTATTTTTATCTGCAAAAGATGCTCCTATTGCTGCTGGCAAAGAATAACCCATTGAACCATGACCGCCAGAGAATAATATTCTTTGATTTTGCTTTACATCACAATATTGTGCAACCCATACTTGGTTTTGTCCAACATCTGTTGTAATGATACTTTTAGGTGAAATATAATTACATAATTTGCAAATAAATTGATGATAATCTTTTTTATCAATATCTTTTAATTGATTTTTAATTTCTCCACAATTTTTAAGCCATAATTCTTTTGGCTTTATTTCAACTTGCTCTAATTTTGGTAATATATTTTTTAAATCTGTATTTATTTGAATTTCATTTTCCTTAATTTTATTGGTTAGTTCATTTTTATCTACGTCTATTCGAATAAGTTTTGAATGCAAAGCAAATTTATTTACTGGGCCAGTCTGTCTTAAATCTAACCTAGAACCAATAGAAATAATAAGATCACTTTTTTCTACAATAATGTTTGCATACCTTTTTCCATATGCTCCTATAAAGCCAAAACAATATGGACTTTTTGTTTCTATACAATCAATAGCGATCATACTTGTTACTACTGGAATTTTCCACTTATTTACTAATTTTTTAAAATCTTCTTTAACATTTGCAATATTAATTCCATTTCCAGCAATTATTACAGGCCTTTTGGAATTTTCTATTTGATTTTGTATTTCATTTATGATTTCTTGCTGTAACTCATTAGTTTCTTTTTTGGAAAAAAATTTTTGCTGGGCTACATTTATTTCTTGTTTTTGAACATTAATGGGAATATCTAATAAAACTGGTCCAGGTCTACCATCCATGCAAATATAATATGCCTTTTCTAATTCATATTGAATTTCAGTTTCATTAGTTATTTTTTTTGCATATTTTGTAACTGGACTTACAATGCTAACAATATCGGTTTCCTGGAATCCTTTTTGCCTGCATAGTAGGTTTTTCTTTGAATCATTACTATTTACTTGACCAGTTAGAAAAATACAAGGTATTGAATCAAAGTAAGCATTTGCAATTCCTGTTATTAAATTTGTAGCACCAGGACCACTTGTTGCATAACATACACCTGGTTTATGTGTTATTTGTGCTAATCCACAAGCAG
This sequence comes from uncultured Clostridium sp., assembly GCA_900554815.1. Taxonomy (GTDB): domain Bacteria; phylum Bacillota; class Clostridia; order TANB77; family CAG-508; genus UMGS1754. The sequence continues at coordinate 4,908 of USIO01000027.1, read as the reverse complement.
CAAAGGCAGATGCTTGCTCATGGTAAGAAATATGGGCTTTTATATGTTCTTTTTGCTCTTCTAATGAATTCATAATATCTGTAACCATTCCACCTGGATAGCCAAAAACGTGTTCAATTTTCTTTTCTATTAAAAAATTTATAATATAATCGGAAACTTTCATAAATTTACACTTTCTTTTATTATATTAATCATATAATCAATCTTTTTATCTGTCATTCCTGGATACACTCCCACCCAGAAAGAATCATTCATTACTTTATCGGTATTTTCTAGTTTCCCTACTACACGAAAACCTTTATTATTCTTTCTCATATAGTCAAAGCATGGATGTTTTATTAAGTTACCTGCAAAAAGATTTCTTGTTTGAATACCATGTTTTTCTAAATATGTTGTTATTTTATTTCTATCTAACCCAGATTTACATGTAATTAAAAAACCAAACCAACTTGGGTCAGAATTTGGAGTTGCCTCAGGTAAAATAATCTTGTTTTCAATTTCTTGCAATCCAGCTTTTAATTTATTAAAATTTTCTTTTCTTTTTTTAATAAACATTTGTAATTTTTTTATTTGAGCACATCCAATTGCTGCTTGCATATCTGTTATTTTTAAGTTATACCCAAAGTGAGAATATACATACTTATGGTCATAGCCTAATGGCAAGTTTCCATATTGCTTATCAAACCTATGCCCGCATAAATTATCTACACCAGAAGGACAGCTACAATCTCTTCCCCAATCTCTAAAAGACTTTATAATTTTATAAAGCAATGAATTATTAGTATATAAAGCTCCTCCTTCTCCCATTGTCATATGATGTGGGGGATAAAAGCTAGAAGTTCCAATGTCACCAATTGTTCCTGTGTATTTAATTTCACCATTAATTTTATATTTTGAACCTAAAGCATCACAATTATCTTCGATTAACCATAGATTATGTTTATTGCAAAAGTCTTTTACTTCTTCTAGAGGGAACGGATTTCCTAATGTATGAGCAATCATAACTGCCTTTGTTTTTTTAGTATAAGCACTTTCTAAAATTTTGGTATTAATATTATACCAAGGAATAGTAATATCTACAAAAACAGGAATAGCTCCATATTGTATAATAGGAGATACTGTAGTTGGAAAGCCGCAAGCTACAGTAATAATTTCATCTTCCCTTTTTATTTGCCTTTCTTTTAACAATGGAGATGTAAGAGCCATAAAAGCCAATAAGTTTGCAGATGACCCCGAATTTACACTAGCACAATATTTTACATTTAAAAACTTTGCAAATTCTTCTTCAAATTGTTTAGTATATCTTCCAGATGTTAACCAAAATTCCAAGGAGCTATCTACCAAATTTACCATTTCTTCATAATCGTATACTCTCGAAGCATAAGGAATTCTTTCTCCTTCTTTCCATTTATTATTTGAATTATGGTATTTGCCACAATATTCTTTTACTAAATCTAAAATTTCTTTTCTCGCTTCTTTTTCTGTTTTATTTTTAAACATCTTATTCCTCCAGCTATTTTTAAGCTTAGTATATTTTTAACATTTTAACATATTCTAAAACTTGCATTTCCATACAATTACTACAATTTTCATTAGCTTCTTGTATTTTAGCGAATTCAACTGTTTTTTCAACAGCTTGCTCAATATTCCAAACAGGTTCCCAATTAAGTTTGCCTTTTATTTTAGAACAATCCAATTTTAAAAAATTTGCTTCTAGTGGTGCGTTTTCTTCTTTGGAACTAACCCATTTTAAATTTTCTCCCCACTTTTCACAAAAAATGGTAGCTAACTTACCTGTTGTAATACAATCTTTTTCTTTAGGACCAACATTAAAATATCCTTGCTTTGCTAAATTTATATATTGCTGTTTTGCTATTAATAAATATGCAAAAAGTGGTTCCAATACATGTTGAAATGGTCTTATTGAATGCGGATTTCTAATTACAATATCTTTTTTTTCTAGTGCCGCTCTAATACAATCTGGAATAATGCGATTTTCTGCAAAATCTCCACCACCAATTACATTGCCTGCCCTAGCAGTTGATATTGCTACTTTTCTATTTTCAAAAAAGCTTTTTTTGTAACTATGTGTTATTAGTTCAGAACAAGATTTACTATTAGAGTATGGATCAATACCGTTTAATTCATCTGTTTCTATATAACCATGCTGTTTTTCTACATTTTTATATACTTTATCTGTTGTTACATTTAAAAACGATTTTACGCTATTACTTTTTCTAACACATTCTAAAATATTTACAGTTCCCATTACATTAACTTCATAAGTATATGAAGGATTTTGGTAACTTTTAAGTACAAGTGGTTGTGCTGCCATATGAAATACAATCTCCGGGTTTACTGCATTAAATGCTTTTTCTAATTCTTTTTTATTTCTAATATCTCCTATTATATTTTTAACATTTTTGTGGATTTTTGCTAAAGAAAATAAACTAGGATTTGTAGGCTCTAAAGCAAAACCTGTTATATTTGCACCTGCCATTTCTAAAATTTTGCATAACCAACTACCCTTAAAACCAGTGTGTCCTGTTATAAAAATATTTTTATTTTTATAAAATTCCAATAAATTATTCATTATTCCAAACCTTCCAAGGAGCATTTCCAGACTCCCATAATGATTCTAATTGCATTTTATCTCTTAATGTATCCATACATTTCCAAAAACCACTATATTTATAAGCCATAAGTTGTCCTTCTTTTGCTAATTTTTCTAAAGGTTCTTTTTCAAAAGAAGTAGAGTCTCCTTCTATATAATCAAAAACTTCTGGATTTAAAACCATATATCCTGCATTAATATAATTGCCATCCATCTTATTTTTTTCCCTAAAACTCATTATTTTATTATTTTCAGAAATATCTAATACTCCAAATCTTTGCTCAACATTTACCGCAGTAACTGTTGCAATTTTACCATGTGATTTATGGAATTCCAATAAGTTATTCATATCTATATCGCTTACGCCGTCTCCATAAGTAAGCATAAATGGCTCATTTCCTATATAATCTTTAACTCTTTTTATTCTTCCACCTGTCATAGTTTTAAGCCCAGTTTCTACTAATGTTACTTTCCATGGTTCAGAATGATTATTATGTACAATCATATTATTTGTACGTAAATCAAAAGTAACATCAGATGTATGCAAATAATAATCAGAAAAATATTCTTTAATAATGTATCCTTTATAACCTAGACAAATAATAAAATCTTGAAAACCACTTTTAGAATATTCTTTCATAATATGCCACAAAATAGGTTTATTGCCAATTTCAATCATTGGTTTTGGTTTAAGGTGACTTTCTTCTGATATTCTAGTTCCAAATCCACCAGCTAATATAACAACTTTCATAAAAATGTTCCCCTTTTTTACTTATTTTATCAATTTAAGTCATAAAAAGTCAACAATATAATAGAAATAAAAAAACCAAAATAAATTTTGATAAAAACTTATCCAAGATTAGTAATATTTTTTGTACAAGCATCATATATATATAATAAAATAAAAACAACTAATAATGCTCAAAATGCCATTTTCCGTAAAATTTGACAAAATATAAAAAAAATGGTAAAATAAAAAAGTAGTTTTAAGGAGGGATAATATTTTTATGAAAAGGCATAGTAAATCGCCTGTCCCAATAAAAAAAATATTAATATTAAGTTTAATCATTATTTTTTTATTTGGTATAGGTGTACTTGCTAGTAATACTCAAATACATAGCGTAAAAATACAATATGATTCAGGAGAAGAAATTAATATTTTAACAACAAAAACAATTATATCAGAAATTTTAAAAGAAAATAATATTATTGTTTTACCAGAAGAACATATATACCCAGCAAAAGAGTCTGAAATTGGAGAAAATAAAACAATTTTAATTTCAAAAGAAGAAATACAGCAACAACAAATAGCACAAGAACAAGAAGAAGTTACATTAAAAAAAGTTTTAGAGGATTATTCACCTGTTATAGAGAAAATAATTGTAGTTCAGGAAGAAATACCATTCGAGACAATTACAAAAGACGTTTCTGGCGGAGCCGCTGCAACACAAAATTCTGTTATTACAAAAGGTGTAAATGGTATTAAAGAAGTAATATATAGAGTAAAATATAAAAACAATATAGAAATTGAAAAAACAGAAATTTCTTCAAAAATTATTAAAGAACCAGTAGATAAAGTTGTACAAGTTAGTGTAAAGGTAACTTCAAGAAGTGGAAGTAGATCTAGTGTTACAACATACGGAAATGGCACATGGAGCTATTCTGCAGAGGATTTAGACCTATTATGTGCAATTACTGCACAAGAATGTAGTTCTAGCTATGAAGGAGCCCTAGCAGTTATTACAACAGCTTGTAACAGAGCAGTAAGTAGTAGATGGAAAAGTAGAGGTTCAGACCCACTAAGCCAATATATGGCAAAAGGGCAATTCTGTTATTCAATAGATAACCATTGGAAAAAAAGATTAAATGGAAATTATGCTTCTTATGTAAAACAGGCTGTATTAGATGCATTAAATGGAAAGAGAAACCATAGTTATTTATCTTTTAGAGCAGCAGGAACAGCTTCTGGGGAAAATATAGGAGGAAATGTATATTTTAACCATATGTAAAATAAAAAACAAGGAATTTTAAAATTCCTTGTTTTTTTAGGCTATTTAAGGTATTTTTAAAATAATAAATTTACATAATAATCTTATTATTTTAATATTATTACAAATAGAATTTTGTAGTTTTCCTTCATCTTATGAATAAGGTAATGCCAGGAGAGAGGAAGTATTAAAAAAATTGCAATGTTAACCCCTCCAGAAACTACTTTTAGAGCAAGTAAGAAGTCTCGAGGAAAAGCTAATAACTTTTCTGCCATTGTCTTGGTCTCGAGGCCGGGGCTTAACATT
>USIO01000026.1 GCA_900554815.1 uncultured Clostridium sp. | reverse complement strand
ATTGTAATTGATGGTGAAGGTTCAAAGGTTATTTGCAAAGACTAATTTGAAAATTACAATTTAGTGATTTGATTGAAAAATAGTAATTTATATGAAAGAGTGATTATATGGAATTTTGTGAAAAAATAAAAAAAATAAGAACAGATAATAATTTAACTCAAGAACAATTTGCAGAAAAATTATTTGTATCAAGAACAGCAGTTTCTAAATGGGAAAGTGGAAAAGGATATCCCAGTATTGATTCGTTAAAGTATATGTCAAAATTATTTAGTATTTCTATTGATAATTTATTATCAAGTGAAGAAATATTAGATATTGCTGAACAGGATAAACAACAAAGATTAAAAAAGAATAATGGTTTTATATTTAGTGCATTTGATATATTATCGTTATTTATGATTATTCTTCCATTATATGAATCTACGGTTAATAATTATATATATTCGGTTTCTTTATTTGCTAAAAATGATTTATTTAATTACATAAAAATTACATATCTAGTTAGTTATATAATATTGTTTATAATAGGTATTGTTGAAATAATATTGAATTTATTAGGAAAAGAAAAAATACAAAAAAATCTTAATATTATTTCACTATTAATTCATTTAGCATTAATACTTTTTTTTATAATGACAAAAGAACCTTATGCTTGTAGTTTGATTTTTATATTATTTGTATTTAAATCATTTCTGTTATTTACTAATGAAAAAAAGTAAAAAATCAATGTGAAAAAAAGTGTCGAAAAAAACCGAATGTGTGAAAGCAAGTTTCTTGAATATTTCTTATAGTCATAATAAACTGAAAATGTAAAATTTATATGAAAGGAGTTTATTATGGAAAAAAGAAGAAAAGAAATTTTGTTATGTGGAGGATTATTTGCTGTTGCTATTATTTATACATTATTAGTAAAATATATAGATGTACAAGAAATTGGTCCAAATGATTCTTTAGTTGGTTTTGCTACAATTAATAATTTTATGTTTAATTTAACTGGAGTAAATATGCTATGGTACGATATAACAGATTGGTGGGGATTTGTACCATTATTTATTGCTTTTATATATGCAATGATTGGTTTTATTCAAATGATTAAACGAAGAAACATATTAAAAGTTGACAAAGAAATATTAGGATTAGGCGTATATTATATTATAGTAATTGGATTATATATCTTTTTTGAAACATGTATAATTAATTATAGACCAACATTAATGGATGGAATTTTAGAAGCTTCTTATCCATCTTCACACACATTGTTATCAGTATGTATTTGTGGTAGTTCTTTAATTATTAATAAATATTTATTTAAAAATAGGAACTTTTTTAAAGCCGAAAATATTATTTCTATATTATCAATATTAGTAATTGTTATAGGAAGATTTATTTCTGGGGTACATTGGTTTACTGATATTGTTGGGGCAATTTTAATTTCTATAGCTTTATTAAAAGCTTTTAATATATATATTAAAAGTATTAATAAGTAATACAAATTACAATTTGTTATCTAAAATAGAGGGCTTATCCCTCTATTTTATAACTCTTTTTCAAACTCTTTAAATCTTTCTTTTTTAGCAAATTGTTTTTCAGCATTTAAGGAATTTCCAGTTTCTTTTTCAAAATCTCTAACAATTTCATCTTCAGAAGGTAATTCAAATTTCTTACAAATCCATTTAATAAATTTTTTTACAGTTTCCTCAAAAGTTTTTATAATCTTATGAAGTCTAGTATTTTCTTTTTCTAGTTTGTGAACTTTATGCTTATATTCATATTCCAAATTAAATGCTTTTTCTTCAAATTCCTTTTCTAACTCTTCTTTTCTGTTGTTATATCTAAAATCAAGAGAATTACTTTTTACTTTATAATCGTGTTCCATTTGATATACTTTATTATGCAAATTTTCATTATCTTCAAGTATTTTCTCTCTTTCTTTTTGGTATTTTTCTGCCTCATCAATTACATTTACTTGTCTTTCTATTTCTCCGTGTAATTGTTTGTTTTCAGAGTATAATTTTTCAATAAGTTTATCTTTTGGCTCAATAATTTCTTTTTGTATTTTTTCATTTCTTTTGAAAACAACCTTATTAAAATCTTCAATACTTGGTACTTCTGGAAGTTCTAATGTAATATCTTGCAATATTTCTTTAGTTTTTTCATAATTTGTAATTTTTTTATATTCTTCAATACTCAAATGTGTTCTATTAGTTTCTTCTTTTGGTAATCCTCTTTCTAGTTCAAAATTGTTTAAAATCATATATTCGTAAAAAGCATTTTGTAATCTCCTATAACTGTCTTTTTCTTTCCAAAATTCACTACAAGCCAATTTATCAATATTATTTCCTTTTTTATCTTTTGTGTGAACAACAGGTAAGAAAACTAGGTGTAAATGTGGAGTGTCTTCGTCATTATGGACTTTGGCAGATAAAATATATTGCTCTCCTAAATCTTTATATTCACACACAAATTTATATGCAGTTTCAAAAAATCTTCTAGTTTCTTTTTCTCCAATTCTAGTAAAAAATTCATTGTCAGAAGTAATGATATATTCACAAGCAATATTACTAACTGTTTTAATTTGACCTTTTAAATTATATTCTTTTCTTATTCTTTCAAATTCTTTTTCATAACTATATTTTGGATCTTTTAACGAATAGTTTAAATGTGATTTCTCTTTATCAATATTCTTATTAGAATAATTTTCATTTTTCCTTTCATTATGTCTAAATATGCCTTTTAGGTTTTCTCTTTTGTATTTTTGATTTCTTATTATAGCATAACTCATATAATATCTACCTCCTTTAAATAGCTAAATAAAGTAACACAAACTAAACTTAAAAATGGCACTTATTTAGAATGTGTTGTAACACACTACAACACTTTTTAGTAAAAGTGTCCGTGTGGCAGGGTAAACCCTACAACCCAAAACTAAAAATTGCTACTAGCATTTTTTAGTTTTCTCATAACAAATGAACTTGTCATTTGTTATGCTTTTCAATAAATTGCATATCTGCATTTATTGAAAAAAGAGCAAGAAAAAAATAAATTTTTTCTTACTCTTTGAAACCTTGCTCGGTTTCAAACTTCCACGCTTTATGGCTACCTTTTACAGAAACCAGAGGGAATGAGCTAAAGTAGAATTAGGTGTAATATCCCATTTGTAAAATAGAATTATTACACCTATACAAACTGAAACCGTCGGTCATTCGCCTCGTTTCATAGGTAGTCTAGTAAGTAACAATGTTGTTACTATAATTGCCGATACATTTCAGTATCTTTGTTCATACTTGTCCAAACTTTTTACAATTACAAATCCACACCAAGTTTTGCCACCGAATACTCTTTTATTATTGTGAGTCTATGTTCTAAAATCTCACTCACGCACTTTGTATAATTAGACTGCTTATACAAATACGAATGCACTTTATAGCATCGGCTCATCACACCTATCACTTTTATAGAGTTTGAGGCATAATCTCTTTTGAAAATAAAAAACTACTCATAGTATTTAAACTACAAGTAGTTATTTATTTTCTTTATTCAATTAAGCCTCAAAATCGTTTTTAAGGCATTTTTATTTTAAAGTAAAGTAATTTATCATACATAAATCAATTTCTTTAAAACAATTTCTTCTGCTTGATTTTTTATTGCATTCATTGTACCAACCCAATATAAAGGATTAGTATTTTTCATATCTTCCGTTAAATCACTTTTTGATTTTAAATCTTCTATTATAAAATCAATTTCTTTTTGAGCCTGTTCTTGAATTTCTTTTAAATGTTTGTTTAATTCTTTATTCATAAATAATATAGTGTATTCTGCTTTTTTATGTTTCTTCAAATAATTTAATCTTAATAATCCATATTTATTTAATGTGATTTTTTCTTCTGGCTCTAAATATAAATTAGGCATATAATAATCTCCGACTAATGTATAACTTATTCCTGTCTTTTCATCTACAATTTCTTTTTTCAATTTTTACTATTCATAACAAACCTCCTAATTATTTTATTACTAATCTTAATTTTACAACTGGATTCTTCTCTGCTAAGAAAACCTTTTTAATTTCAATACTTTCTGGAAATATAGGCGATTTATTCTTACCGTTCTGGAATGTTACTTCGGTGTGTACCGTGCTTTTGCTTACTCCAAATTTTTTCGCAGTTCCTCTTACTGTATCTTTTGAATCTATAATATAGTGTGCTAAAGCTACTGCACGTTCTTCTATTGATATACCTTTCATAAAGAAAAACCCCCTATACGAATACGTTTTGTTAAATTGTATTCGTATAATGGTTGTATTAGAACGATATGTTTTTATATTTTAATTATCTTTTCCCATGGCAAGTCTTTTTTACCAAAATGTCCATAATTTGTGGTTTTTGTATAAATCGGTTGTTTTAAATTTAAATAGTTAATAATTCCATTAGGTGTTAGGTCAAATTTTTCTTTAATTAATTCTACTAGTTCTTCTTCTTTTTTTATACTCGTTCCAAAAGTTTCTATATGAATAGAAAGTGGTTCTTCCATACCAATTGCATAAGATACTTGTATTTCACATTTTTTAGCATATCCATTAGCTACTATATTTTTCGCAATATGTCTTAGCATGTAACTTGCTGACCTATCTACTTTGCTTGCATCTTTTCCAGAAAAAGCTCCTCCCCCATTACGTGCATAGCCACCATATGTATCCACAATTATTTTTCTTCCTGTTAATCCTGTATCCCCTAATGGTCCTCCAATTACAAATCTTCCTGTTGGATTAATATATATTTTAGTACAATTATCTATCATATTGGCTGGAATGGTAGGTTTTATTACATCTTTAATGATTCTTTCTTTTAATTCTTGTATATTAATATTATCTATATGTTGTGTAGAAACTAATATTGTCTCTATTCTTTTAGGTTCATTGTCTTCATACTCTACTGTTACTTGTGTTTTTCCATCTGGTCTTATATATGGAATAATTCCATTTTTTCTAACTTCTGTTAATTTTTGTGCTAATTGATGTGCTAATTGAATAGCAAAAGGCATTAGTTCTTTTGTTTCATTCACAGCATATCCAAACATAATGCCTTGATCCCCAGCTCCTCCTATATCTACTCCCATTGCTATGTCTGGGCTTTGTTTTGTTATATATGTACTAATTTTACAAGTTCTATAATCTATATCCGTTTTTTCATTGTCAAATCCAATTTCTTTTATTGTTTTTCTAACTAAATTCTCTATTTCTAGTTTTGCTGTTGTTGTAATCTGTCCGGCAACTATAATATTATTTCCTGTTGCAAAAGTTTCTACTGCAACTCTGGAATTTGAATCTTGCTTTAAACATTCATCTAAAATTGTATCTGAAATTAAGTCACATAATTTATCTGGATGTCCTTCTGTAACACTTTCAGATGTAAAATAATATTTGCTCACGTTTTATTTCCTTCTTCCTTTACACATAAAATGTATTATGATTTATATATTAATTATTATTGTTATAGCACAAAATGTTTTATTAGTAATCCTATTATTACAAATAAAATAATCCCTATTAAATTAATAATACCAATTAATATTTTCTTTTTATCATCAACATCATCAACTTCTGCCATTTTAATTTCTTGTTTTTCTTTCATTTTTCCCTCTTTGTTTTTAATATACTCTAATCTAAATATTATATTTTTCTCTTTTTATGTAATGAGTATGTAATAGCTTATGAGCTAAATGGCTTCCTGGTTTTTCTAAATATTCTTTATATAATTTTTGAATTACTGGGTTTTCATGTGATTTTCTAATAACACTTAATTCATCAATTGTATATAAAGCAGCTGCCCTTTTGGCCCTTACATCAATATTTGCTCTTACTTTTGAGCTTTTAATTGGCTGTCCTCCCCCCATGACACATCCTCCTGGGCATGCCATTATTTCTACAAATTGATAATCTGCCTTACCACTTTTTATTTCTTCCATTATTTTTTGTGCATTTCCTAGTCCATGTGCAACAACTGCCTTTATTTGTTTGTCTCCAATTTTTACGCTTGTTCTTTTAATTCCATTTTCTCCGCGAACAGCCTCAAATTCAATTTTTCCTAATTCTTTTCCTGTTAAAATTTCCGATACAGTACGAAGTGCTGCTTCCATAACACCTCCAGTTGTTCCAAATATAGCACCAGCTCCTGTTGCTTCTCCCATTGGTGCATCAAACTGTTGGTCTTCTAATTCTACAAATTCAATATTCCCTTGCTTTATCATTCTGGCCAATTCACGTGTTGTAATAACTATGTCTACATCTTGCATATTGTTATTAGATAATTCTTCTCTTTGTGCTTCAAATTTTTTAGCAATACATGGCATAACAGATACTACAACTATTTTTTTAGGATCAATCTTCTCTTTTTCTGCATAATAAGTTTTTAAAATAGCACCATACATTTCATGTGGAGATTTACAGCTAGATAAATGGCTTAAATTTTCTGGATAATTCATTTCAATGTACTTTATCCAACCTGGACTACAAGAAGTTATCATTGGCAAGTTGTCATTTTTTTCTAATCTTTCAATAAATTCAGTTCCTTCCTCCATAATTGTTAAATCTGCTGCTGTATTGGTATCAAATACTTTATCAAAACCTAGTTTTTTTAATGCTGTTACCATTTTACCTGTTACATTTGTTCCAATTGGTAATCCAAATTCTTCTCCTAATGCTACTCTTACTGCAGGTGCTGTTTGTACAATTACATATTTTTGTTCGTCCTTTAAAGCCTTCCATACATCGTCTGTATTGTCTTTTTCTTTCAATGCCCCTACTGGACAAGCTTCTATACACTGACCACAATTAGTGCAATTAACATCATTTAAGCTATGATCTCCTACTGTTGATATACAAGAATTAAATCCACGATTAATACAATCGATTGCACCTATTTTTTGTACATTTTTACAAGTAGCAATACATCTTCTACAAAGAATACATTTATTAAAATCTCTTACAATAGATGGAGATAAATCATCTATTGTATGTTGAGATTGTTCACCTTCGTACTCAATATTTTGTACATTAAATTTTATTGCTAAATTTTGTAATTCACAGTTTCCACTTCTTACACAAGTTAAACAATCTTTATGATGATTAGATAATATTAAATCTAATACTACTCTTCTTGCTTCCAATACAGCTGGGCTATGTGTTCTAACAATCATTCCTTCTTCTACTTTTTGAATACAAGATGTTGCAAATCCTTTTTTGCCTTCCACTTCTACAATACACATTCTGCAATCTCCAACTTCATTTATTTCTTTTAAGAAGCATAATGTTGGAATATCAATACCAACTGACTTTGCTGCTGATAAAATTGTCATTCCTGGTTTTGCTTTTACTGGTGTTCCATCTATTGTTAAATTTACAAATTCTTCAGACATAATTTTCCTCCCCAATTTTTTAATACAAACTTTGTATTTTTCTATTTTGATAATCTATTTTGATATAGCTTTAAATGGGCATTTACTAATGCAAACTCCACATTTAATACATACATCAGAGTCTATTTTATGTGCTTGTTTTAGTTCTCCACTAATTGCTCCAACAGGACAATTCTTTTTGCATATTCCACACCCTTTACACTTTTGTGGATCTATTTTTACTTTTGCCAATGCTTTACATTCACCAGCAGGACAAGCTTTATCTCTAATGTGTGCTATGTATTCATCTTTAAAATATTTTAATGTACTTAAAACTGGGTTTGGCGCTGTTTGCCCTAATCCACAAAGAGATGCTCTTTTAATATTATTGGCTAGTTTTTCTAGCTTTAATAAGTCCTCTTGTGTACCTTTGCCAGCACAAATTTTTTGCAAAATTTCCAACATTCTTTTTGTTCCAATTCTACATGGTGTACATTTTCCACAAGATTCATCTACTGTAAATTCTATATAAAATTTTGCAATATTTACCATACATTTTGAATCATCCATAACAATTAATCCGTCCTGAGCCCATCATAGATCCAATTTGTGCTAATGATTCATAATCAATTGGCGTATCTAAGTGTTCTGCTGGAATACATCCTCCTGAAGGTCCACCTGTCTGTGCTGCTTTAAATTCTCTATTGTTTGGAATTCCACCACCAATGTCATATACAATTTCTCTTAATGTAGTTCCCATTGGTACTTCTACTAGTCCTGTATTGTTTACATTTCCACCTAGTGCAAATACTTTTGTGCCTTTAGACTTTTCAGTTCCAATGCTTGCATACCAGTTTGCACCATTTAAAATAATTTTTGTAATATTTGCATAAGTTTCAACATTATTAATTAAAGTTGGCTTTCCCCACAACCCCGCATTTGCAGGAAATGGAGGTTTTAACCTTGGTTGACCACGTCTTCCTTCAATTGATTCTAATAGTGCAGTTTCTTCTCCACATACAAAAGCTCCAGCACCTAGTCTTACTTCTAAGTCAAAGCTAAAATCTGTTCCCCATATATTTTTCCCTAAAATTCCATATCCTTTTGCTTGGTCAATTGCTGTTTGAAATCTTTTTACTGCAATTGGATATTCTGCCCTAACATAAATATATCCTTTATCTGCTCCAACGGCATAACCTGCTATCATCATAGCTTCTACAACACAATGAGGATCTCCTTCTAATATGCTTCTATCCATAAATGCTCCAGGGTCACCTTCATCTGCATTACATACTACATATTTTTGGTCTCCTACTGCTGCAGCTGTAAATTCCCATTTTTTCCCTGTTGGGAATCCTGCTCCTCCTCTTCCTCTTAATCCGAGAAGAAGTAATTTCTTCAATCACTTGTTTTGGATTCATCTCAAATAAACATTTTTCTAAAGCTTTATATCCGTCAAAAGCAATATACTCATCAATATTTTCTGGATCAATAATACCACAATTTTTTAATGCAATTCTTTGTTGTTTTTTATAAAAATTCAATTCATCTAGTCTTTTTACAATTGTATTATCAATTTCTCTACAAAGTAGTCTTTCTACTAATTTTCCTTCTACAATATGTGTTTGAATAATTTCTTCGCAATCATCTGGCGTTACTAATGCATAAAATACATCTTCTGGTCTAATAATTACAATTGGTCCTTTAGCACATAATCCAAAGCAACCTGTTTGAATTACCTTAACATTTTGTATACCTTTTTCTTCAATTAATTTCTTAAATGTATCAATTATTACTGGTGACTTAGAAGAAGTACATCCTGTACCACGACATACTAGTATATGTTTTTCCCTTGTAGACGCTTTTAAATTAACTCTTAAATCTAACTCTTCTCTAGTTTTTTTTCTAATTGCTTCAATGTCTTGCAATGACTTCATATATTCCTCCTTTAAAAAAAGTATATTTTTTTAACCCTTTTAAATTTTAAATTTTTTAACCTAGTTCTTTGTATTTTTTAATTACCTCTTCTACCATCTCTGGTGTAGATTTTCCATATACTTCATCATTTACAGTAAATACTGGTGCTAAACCACAAGCACCTATACATCTTGTTGCTTCTATAGAAAATAATCCGATCAGGAGTTGTTTGGCCAACATCAATTTGTAAAATTTCTTTTATTTTATCTAATACTTTTTCAGATCCTTTTACAAAACATGCAGTTCCCAAGCATACTGCTATATTATATTTTCCTTTTGGCTTTAGTGTAAACCTAGAATAAAAAGTAATAACTCCATAAATTTCTGCTAATGGAATACTTAAATATTCCGAAATTCCGGTTTGTGCTTCTTTTGAAATATACCCATAAGTTTCTTGAATTTCATTCAAGATTTGAATTAAATTACTTTTGTCTTGAATATACTTATGTAATATTTCTTGTAATTTTTCATCTTTTAATTCATTTCCACATTTACACTTTTTATAATTTTCTTCCATTTTTTACCTCCTATAAAGTTTATTGTTATATTTTTAATAAGTTTTATTAAATTATATTATTTTGGATTTAGTTATTGTTATTTTTTACTAGTATGTCACTCTTTATAGTATAATGCCAATTGCAAACTTTTTATTATTGTAAAAATTACTCTATGACTATACCTCCTCCTGTATCATAATAAACAGGATTAATACCGTCAAAAGTATAGTTTCTACCTTTTACTAACACATCATTCGTTGTAACATAAGAGCCAAAAGGCAATCGAGCAGGAATACCACTCCCTCCCCACGGATCAATATAACCTTTAGCAGTAATTTTAAGTCCTAAAGTATTATATTCAGAATTAACCCACTCTTCCCAAGTCATTCCTTCATCAGCATAATATGTTTCTTCATTAATAGTAAAAGTTATTTTTTCTTTTTGAGTTTTTATATTTACCATATTTACATTTGAAAATAATCCTACATTATCTACTGTTTTTGCATATATTGTATAATTTGTTTCTGCAGATAATCCACTAAATGTATAATTTGTTCCACTTACTATTGTTTCTGTCCAGCGGTTATTATCTATGCTATACTGGTATCCTGCTACTCCACTTATACTATCTGTTCCTCCGCTTGCTTTTACTGTTATACTGTTTATTGTTGAACTATATTCTATTCCTGTTGGGGTTGTTGGATTTACTTTGTCTATATTCGTTATTGTTATACTATTTGTTGCTATTTCATCTGCTAATGTTGTATTATATAATCTTCCATATACTGTTGCATTGTTTTGTGTTACTAATGCACTTGTGCCTGTTGTCCAGTTTCCATTTCCTATTTTATATTGAAGCTCATATCCACTTGGAATGCTTCCATGACTTAATGTTACTGTTGCATCTCCACTTGTCCATGTTCCTTCTGGTATACTACTTGTTAAAGTTACTATGTCCTCTACTCCTGTTGTATTTACTATCTCTTGGTATATTGTAGATGTTTGTCCTGTATTGTCTACTGTTCTAGCATAAATTGTTACTGTCGTATTTGCTTTTATTCCATTAAATGTATAGCTATCTCCTTGTACTATTGTTTCTGTCCAACTGCTGTTATTTATACTATACTGATATCCTGCTACTCCACTTAAATTATCTGTTCCACCTATTGCTCTTACTGTTATACTGTTTATTGTCGAACTGTATTCTATTCCTGTTGGAGCTGTTGGGGCTTCTTTATCTATATTGGTAATAATTATACTATTATTATCTTTTTCATCCAATGTAATATTATTGTATATTCTACCATAAACAACTGTATTATTTTCTTCCACTGTTACACTTGTTCCTGCTGTCCATTGATTATCTCCTATTTTATACTGTATTTCATATCCTTCTGGTAAGTTTATATAATTCAAAGTTACAATAACATTTCCATTAGTATATTCTTCCGTACTTTTAGTTAATATTAATCTTTTATTAGTTGCATTGTTTTGCTTATTATTTCCTACATATTCTAGTGTTTTTGCAAAATCTGTACCAATTTCTAAATATACTTTTATAACTATATTTTCTCCCATTGTAGTTGAAGAAAACTGGCAGTCTTGTACTTGGTCACATATTTTAACATAATTTTTGTAAATTCCATTATCTTTAAACTGAAATGTTACTCCATTAGAAAAAACAACTTCGGTTTCTCCAACACTAGAAACACTTACCTCATTGTTCTCTATTTCTTTTAAGAAAGCTACATTAAATTTATCAAACTCGCCTAAACTATCTGCAGAATCTTTTAAATCAACAATATTACTATAAAAGAACGATGTAAGTGTTACTACTGCAATAACAATAATTGAAATTCCTGCAACATACATTGTTAAACTTATTAGAGTTATTCCTCTATTATTCATGCTTTTTACTACCTTTCTTTTGTTTTTATTATAATCTTAAAAAAATCAGTAATTATACAATTTTTCCTCCTCCGAAGAACAATGTCGTCTATATAAAAAACTACAGATTGTCCAGGAGTTATTGCTCTTTGTGGCTCTTCAAATTCTATTTTAGCTAGTTTTTCATTTACTTGGTATAATGTTGCTTTAGCTTGTTTTGAAGCATACCTTATTTTTGCATCTATTTTAATTGGTTTTGTTAGGTCGACTGGCAAAATATAATTCAATTCATTTGCATATAGTTTCTTACTATAAAGTTCTTGTTCTTCTCCCACTACAACTTCATTTTTTTGTACGTCTAGCTTAATTACATATAATGGTGTAGAATTAGAAATTCCTAGTCCTTTTCTTTGTCCAATTGTATAGTAAATTAATCCTTTATGGTGGCCTAATATATTTCCATTTTTGTTTACAATATTGCCTGGTATTGCTTGTACTCCGTTTTCTATTAAAAATTTAGTATAGCAGTTATCTGGTATAAAACATATTTCTTGGCTATCTGGCTTTTTTGCAACTTGTAAGTTATTCTCGTCTGCAATTTTTCTAATTTGTTCCTTAGTTTCAAAATCTCCTAAAGGAAATATAATTTTAGAAATTAAATTAGCTGGTATATTATATAAAACATAGCTTTGGTCTTTTTTTTGTGATTTTGACTTTTTTAATACATGTAATTTATATTTTTCGCAATATTGAGTTTTAGCATAATGCCCTGTCGCTATATAGTTACAGCCTAGTTCAAGCGCTTTTTCATAAAAATAATAAAATTTTAAATACTTATTACATTCTATACATGGATTTGGCGTTTTAGCTTTTTTATAGCAATCAACAAAATTATTAATAACATGTTTTTTAAATTCTTGTTCAAAATTAAAAGTATAATGAGGTATTCCGTAATTTTTTGCATATTAATTTTGCGTCATATAAAGAAGAATTATCTTCTTCTATTTTTTTATTTTCCCAAAGTTTCATAGTTGCACCAATTACTTCATATCCTTGTTGTTTTAATAAAATTGCTGCTACACTACTATCTACTCCTCCGCTCATTCCAAGCAAAACTCTTTTATTCATTTTTTTCCCTTATAAAAATAATTTATTTATATTATATAACATTTAAAATTAAAGTTATATATCTAATTTTATATGCACATCTTTTAATTGTTGTTCTGTTACAGTAGAAGGTGCTCTCATTAATAAATCTCTTGCTTTTTTATTTTTTGGAAATGCAATTACTTCTCTAATGTTTTCTTCTTGTGCTATTAGCATTACCATTCTGTCTATACCCGGTGCAGCACCAGCATGTGGAGGTGTTCCATAAGAAAATGCATTATACAAAGCTCCAAATTTTTTCTTAACATCTTCTTCTTTATATCCTGCTATTTCAAAAGCTTTTAACATAATTTCTTGGTCATGGTTCCTGACAGCACCTGAAGCTAATTCATAACCATTACATACTAAGTCATATTGATAAGCTAATATATCTAACGGATTTTTATTTAATAAAGCTTCCATACCACCTTGTGGCATTGAAAAAGGATTATGGTTAAAATCAATGGTTCCTTCTTCAGATAATTCATACATTGGAAAATCTACAATTAAGCAAAAGCGGTAACATTCTTTTTGTAATAAATCTAATTCTTTTCCTATTTCTGTTCTTAGCCCACCTGCTATTTTTTGTACAGTTTTTAACTCGTCAGCTACAAAAACTATGGCATCTTTTTTATTTGAAATTTGTAGTAATTCTTTATTTGCTTGTTCATCAATAAATTTAGAAATTCCTCCCGTCATTTCTCCTGTTTGTTCTATTTTTAACCAAGCTAACCCTTTAGCACCAAGTTCTTGCATTGCATATTCTGTTAAATTATCGAAAAACTTTCTTGTTTGTTCTCCACCATTTGGTACTACAATTGCTTTTACTGTTTTTCCTTTAAAAGCATTAAATTCCAATCTATTAAATATATTTGTTACATCTTGTATAATTAGTGGGTTTCTTAGGTCCGGTTTGTCAGTACCATACTTTTCCATTGCTTCTTTATATGGAATTTTTTTAATAGGGCTTTCATCTACTTGCCAGTTTGTGTGTTTTTTAAATGTATTTAATACCACATTTTCTAGAGCTTCAAAAACATCTTCTTGTGTTGCAAAACTCATTTCAAAATCTAATTGGTAAAATTCTCCGAGGGCTTCTATCTGCTCTTGGGTCTTCATCTCTAAAGCATGGGGCTATTTGGTAATATTTATTAAATCCAGAAATCATTAATAATTGTTTAAATTGTTGTGGTGCCTGTGGTAGTGCATAAAATTCTCCTGGATGTAGTCTACTAGGAACTAAAAAGTCTCTTGCTCCTTCTGGAGAAGAATTGGCTAAAATAGGTGTTTGAATTTCTGTAAAATTCATTTTATCCATTTCTTCTCTTAATGTTTTTAAAATTTTAGAGCGTAGTAAAATATTATTATGAATTTTTTCATTTCTTAAATCTAAAAAGCGGTATTCTAATCTTAAGTCTTCTCTTGCGTTTTCTACATTTGCATTTATTTCAAAAGGTAATACTGGATTGCACTTACCAAGAATTTTAATACATGTTGCTATAATTTCAATTTCTCCTGTTGGAATTTTGTTGTTTTTACTTTTCCTTTCTACAACATTTCCTTGGGCTGTAATAACACATTCTGTTTTTAAATCTTCCATCATGTATTCTTCTGAGACTACAATTTGTGTAATTCCTGTTTCATCTCTTAAATCTATAAACATCATTTTACCTAAATTTCTAATTCTTTGTATCCATCCAGATAACTTTACTTCTTCTCCAATATTTTTTATTGTTAGTTCTCCACAAGTATGGGTTCTATATTCGTGCATAATGTACACTTTGCCTCCTTTAATTAATTGTTTTGCTATATTTTATTTTATACTGTTTTTCGCTAAAAGTCTACTGTTTTTATTATATTTTATGAAATAGTTATTAATATTAATTGTTAACTTATTGAGTTCCAAAAATTAATATTAAATCCCACTTGCAAAATTTGGCATAATCTTATATAATTGGGAAATATTATAATTGAAAGGGGATTTTTCCATGACAGAAAAGTTAATTACTATTAAAGATTTATATAAGAAATACGAAAGCTTAGAAAATAAAACTATTACTTTGGCAGGCTGGGTTAAAACTGTTAGAGATTCTAAAACTTTTGGGTTTTTAGAATTAAATGACGGTTCGTATTTTAAAAATATACAAGTAATATTTGATAATAAATTAGATAATTTTGACACAATTTGTAAATTGCCTATTATTTCTTCTATCCAAGTTACAGGGAAAGTAGTTGTTACTCCAGATGCAAAGCAACCATTTGAAATTAAAGCTACTAATATTGTAATAGAAAATTTGGCTTCTTTAGAATATCCTTTGCAAAAAAAGAGGCACTCTTTTGAATACTTAAGAACTGTTTCTCATTTACGTCCTAGAACTAATACTTTTAATGCAGTTTTTCGTGTTCGTTCTGTGTTATCTTTTGCTATTCACAAGTTTTTTCAAGAAAGAAATTTTGTGTATGTTCATACACCTATTATTACTTCTAGTGATGCAGAAGGTGCAGGGGAAATGTTTAATGTTACCACATTAGACCCATTAAACATTCCAAAAAAACAAGATGGACAAGTAGACTATTCTCGGAGATTTTTTTGGAAAACCTACACATTTAACTGTAAGTGGTCAATTAAATGTAGAAACATTTGCATTTGCTTTTAGGAATGTATATACATTTGGGCCTACATTTAGAGCAGAAAATTCTAATACAGTAAAACATGCTTCTGAATTTTGGATGATTGAGCCAGAAATTTGTTTTGCAGATCTAAAAGATGATATGGACTTGGCAGAAGACATGGTAAAGTATATTATTTCTTATGTGCTTACAAATACTCCAGAAGAAATGAAATTCTTTAATGATTTCATAGATAATGGATTAATTGATAGACTATATAATATTGTTAACTCAGACTTTGTAAGAATTACTTATACAGATGCTATTAGGGAGTTGGAAAAGGTAAATGATCAATTTGAGTATAAAGTAAGTTGGGGTTGTGACTTACAAACAGAGCATGAAAGGTATCTTTGTGAAAAATTGTTTAAAAAGCCTGTGTTTGTTACAGACTACCCAAAGGACATTAAAGCATTTTACATGAAGCAAAACCCAGACGGAAAAACTGTTGCAGCAGCAGATCTTCTTGCTCCTGGCATTGGAGAAATTATTGGTGGTAGTCAAAGAGAAGAAAACTTAGAATTATTAGAAAATAGGATGAAAGAACTTGGTATGAATTTAGGTGAGTACCAGTTCTACCTAGATTTACGAAAATATGGTAGTGTAACTCATTCTGGTTTTGGATTAGGATTTGAAAGAATGTTAATGTATTTAACAGGTATGGCAAATATTCGTGATGTTATTCCATTCCCTAGAACTCCAAAAAACTGTGACTTTTAGTATACTAAATTTATAATAAAACAAAAAGTATATTGAATTTTAATTATTCAATATACTTTTTGTTTTATAGTACACGTTCTTCATACATGTCTCTTAATTTTTTATCTCCTTTTAATAGTCCCTCAAATATTGCTGCATTTACTTCTTTTGCTCTATAATCTTTTAAATTATATATTCTTATTATTTTTCCTTTTCTTCCTAATAATCCCCCAATATATCCAAGTGTTCTTGGAGTAGTTTTTCTTCCGTGCTCATAAATTGCTCTTGCTATTTTATCTCCAGATTCTAATATTCTTCTTTTTATTTTTTGCCTATCTACTAATGCTTTAAATTGTTTTACAGCCTCTCCTTCTATTCCGTATATCGGTTTCATTTCTTAATTGTTTAATAGCATTATAGTTTGCAATAATATACATTCTACTTGTGTTATAATAATTAATAGGTTTTTTGCTTAAAAATTTTTCTTTTTCAGTATCTGTTTTCATTAGGTCAGCAAATTTTTTTCTGTTATAGCTTTTTTCAGACATAAGCAGTTCTTCTACTCTATATAAGCCACTTGGTCTAATTAATGGAATTAATTTGTAATTCAAATAAACTCTTTCTTGTGTATCTACTTTTATATTTTCTATTCCTTCTACATTTAGTTCACGTTTTCTTTCTTCAAGTTCTCGCTTTATAGAACCTACCCATTTTTTTATTCCTTTTGGTTGAGGTGGAAATAGTCTTCTTTTCATATATAAATTCCTCTTTCTTATTAATTTATTTTAGTACTGTCTTCCCCATATAACTTCTTTTGTAGCTTTTTTGCCACATACAACACAAGTATCTGATAAAGTTTCTTGTTTAAATGGAATACATCTTGAGTGAGCACCTGTTTGTTCTTTAATTTTATTTTCACACTCTTCGTCTCCACACCACATTGTTTTAATATATCCTTGGTTTTCGTTTATTATTTTAGTAAACTCTTCCATATTAGTAGCAATAGAGGTTTTTTCAGTATTTCTTTTAGCGCATTCATTGTACATATTTTTTTGAATATTCTCTAACATATCTCTTAATGTTTCTGATAATTTGTCTAAATTAACAACTACTTTTTCTAAAGTATCTCTTCTTACTAAAACACAAACATTATTTTCTATATCTCTTGGCCCAATTTCTAGTCTTACTGGTACTCCTCTCATTTCCCAGTCATTAAATTTATATCCATTAGAATAATTATCTCTTACATCAATTTTTGCTCTAAAATTTTCTTTTAGTTTTTCGTAAATTTGGGTGGCTTTTTCTACTACTCCTTCTTTATGCATTGCTACTGGTACAACAACAACTTGAATTGGTGCAACATATGGTGGTAATTTTAATCCACGGTTATCTCCATGAGCCATAATAACAGCACCAATTAACCTTGTACTAATTCCCCATGATGTTTGATAAGCATACTCTTCCGCACCTTGTCTATTTTGGAATTTAACTTCAAATGGTTTTGTAAAATTTTGTCCAAAATAGTGTGAAGTACCAGCTTGTAAAGCTCTGCCATCATGCATTAGAGTTTCTACAGTATATGTTTCTTCTGCTCCTGCAAATTTTTCTTTTGGTGTTTTTTGTCCTTTTAAAACAGGGATTGCTAAAAGTTTTTCTATTACTTCTGCATAAATGTCTAACATTTTTAGAGTTAGTTTTTTAGCTTCTTCTGAAGTTTCATGAATAGTATGTCCTTCTTGCCATAAAAATTCCCTTGAACGTAAAAATGGTCTTGTTTCTTTTTCCCATCTTAAAACATTGCACCACTGGTTATAGACTAATGGTAAGTCTCTCCAAGATTTTACCCATTTTGAATAAAGTGTTGAAAACATCGTCTCAGAAGTTGGTCTAATGCATAGTTCTTCTTCAAGTTCTTCTTCTCCTCCCTTTGTAACCCATGCCACTTCAGGAGCAAAGCCTTCTACATGATCTTTTTCTTTGTTTAGCAAACTCTCTGGAATTAAAACTGGTAAGTACACATTCTGTACGCCAATTTCTTTAAATTTAGCATCTGCATATTTTTGTATATTTTCCCATATAGCATATCCATATGGTTTAATCGCAATGCAACCTTTTGTGTCTGTATAGTCTGCCAATTCTGCTTTTAATACAATATCTGTATACCATTTAGCAAAATTTTCCTCTATATTAGTAATTTCCTTTACAAATTCTTTATTTTCTCTCATTATTTTTTCTCCTTTTACTAATTAATACTATTGTTCGCTTACTTCTTTTGTGGGTATAGGAGCCTCCATAATATCTTCTATTACAATTTGTTCATTTTCATCTAATTTATATTTTGGTAATTCTGGTAATTCTTCTAAATTAGAAATTCCAAACATTTTTAAAAACTCGTTTGTTGTTCTATATGACCTTGGCTTTCCTGGCAAGTCTAATTTTTCTGCTTCTTCAATTAAGTTATATTCTAATAGCTTATAAATACTAGAATCTGAGGCAACTCCTCTAATTTGTTCAATTTCTGCTCTTGTTATTTTTGGGTTGTATGCAATAATTGCTAGAGTTTCTAATGCTGCTGTAGAAAGGTTTGGTTTTGAACGATTGTCAAATATAGGGTAAATATATTCATAGAACTCTTTTTTTACACACATTTGGTATGCATCATTTACTTTTATAATTTCAATACTACTTTGTTTATTTTCTAATTCTGTTTTCATTTCTTGTATAATGACTTCTATTTGGTTAATATCAATATCCAAAATGTGGGTTATTTCTGAGGCTTTTACTTCTTTACCACTTGCAAAAAGAATTGCTTCTATTATTTTTTTTACTTGTTTAGTATCCATTTTTCTCCTTGTTTATGTTTTGATTTTGCCTATATTATCGCATTTATTTTATTAAGTGTCAAGTATGAACAAAGGGACGTGAACAAAGGGACGGACTTTTTGTTCATAAAAAGCAAAATTTTCATTGCCAATGCAACAACTTTTTTCTAAAAAGTGTTGTCCACATCTCGTTTTATATTTTTGTTTTTATTATTTTATAATTTATTTCTATTTTCGTCAATTAAGCTACTAAACATTTTGGCAGTTTTATTCTGTATACATCTAAAAAGCTCGTATCTATTCCTCTTTTCTTCAAGTTACTCTCAAATACTTCTAATGGCGTTTTATATCCTAATGCCTTTCTTGGCATATTATTTATCTTTCTAGCTATATTTAATATATCTTCATCACTTAACTCTTCTACTAATTTCCCTTTTTTAAAATATCTTCTTATTAGTCTATTTTTATTTTCATTACACCCTCTTTCGTACGATGCATAAGGATGTGTAAAATATATTTGGAATCGTTTCTTTCTTTCATCTTTTGCAGACCTCATCATTTCTTCTATTCTACTAAATTCTACTCCTTTATCTAACAACATGCTTTCTATTATTTCGCTTAGTTGTGGTATTTCTTCTTCTAGTTTGTCTAATGTATCCACTGTCGCTTGCCCTGTTTTATTTTCTGACCTTCTTATTAACAAAAATTGGCTAGCCGTATTTACTAATGTTATTAGTGTTTGATGTCTTCCTTTTGCTACTCCTACTACACTATCTCCTTCAAAATGTGTTTCTGTTTCTTTATTTTTTATTTCCTCTGCCATTACTTCTATTGATATTTCCTTTTTCTTTTCACTTATTTCTTTCGTTATGGTATGCACATTTTTTTGCTTCTTAAAATATCCTCTTCCATGTGGTAAATCATTTATCGTTAATCCATATTTTCTTTCCTTTACTGCTCTATATATTGCATTTGCTCCTATACTTGTTTC
Source organism: uncultured Clostridium sp. (assembly GCA_900554815.1). Taxonomy (GTDB): domain Bacteria; phylum Bacillota; class Clostridia; order TANB77; family CAG-508; genus UMGS1754. The sequence goes on along the minus strand of USIO01000026.1, from coordinate 1,310 downwards.
TGCATCCTTTATTTTTCCTTCTTTACTTAAATTTGCTATTACATCTGGACTGTAATCCACATTTTTATCTCTCAATAGTGCTACTACTGACCATCTTAAATTTTTATATCTATCTAATTTACATTTTTTCCTATTTTTTAATTTGTTTTCTTCTGCTTTCTTTTGTGCTTTTTCGGATGAGTAATACTTTATATTTTCCTGCCCTTTATTTTTATACGGCGATTTAGTGCTATTTATGTCCCATATATCTATTCCATTCTTTTCTATTTCCCTTTTTATACTTGAACGATGCTTATCCACAAATGTTCCTATGAATGCATTGTTAAACCCCGCTATATGCAATATTTCTATACTTATTCTATCTTCTCGTGTTAAATGCCTAAATTTTCCTATTATTTCTTCTTTATTTCTCTCAATTTTCTTCAAACATTCTTGATAAAATATTTTTCTCATTTGCCCACTTATGGTATTACTTCTCATTGATTTTATTAATTTCTTTAAATTTTTGTCTCTTAATCCCAATTTTTCTTGGTTATTTTCCAATAGTTCTTGCACTTGTTTCTTTGTTATGGTATTATTTTTTTGAACAGTATTCATTTGTATTAAAACTCCTTTATATTTTGTGAACTAAAATATTATACGAGTTTTTCTTACAACTGTCTACTGTTCATTTACTTTTTTATTAAATTTTTGTTGCATTTCAAGTGGAATTTCCGGATTTTTATGTTTTTTCCATATTATTGTTAAATATAGCATTTTTGGATTATCAACTATTTTTTTAGACAGAATTATGCTAATTAAAAGAGCTTAGCTAAAAAGGTTGATTAATTTATGCAATATCTTTAGCCTCTACTTGAGTTACCTAATGAAGTTAATAAGTGTATCTATACAACTAATGTTATTGAATTTATTAATTCTATTTACTCGTGGTAAATCTTCTTTTCCTAGCAAAGATTCTGTGTATAAAGTTCTTTACCTAATAATTAATGAATTGACTAAAAAATGAAAAAAATCCTATCAAAAATCGGAAAACATAAGGCACAGCTTATTCAACTATTTGGTGATAGATTTACTAAATATTTAGAATTATAGTAATTTTTGCACATTGACAATTTAATATTATTCTTTGTATATATAAAAATAAAAGTGACATAATTAATTAAATTACATCACTTTTTGCAAATATTTTTATAGAGATTGTATAATTATATTGCATTATCAAAAGTTTATTAAAACCTTAAGACAAAAGCCCCGTCAGGCTGTCTGAGAATAAGATACTTTAATGAATTTTTAAAACTTGAGTTTTTTTC
>USIO01000025.1 GCA_900554815.1 uncultured Clostridium sp. | reverse complement strand
TTAATCATAAAATATATATGTTGAGGTCGTTTTTATTTAATTCTCAGACAGCCTGCCGTCCCTTTGTTCATAAAATAAAAATAAAAACAAAAAATATTGTAAAAATTCAAAAAATATATTAATATTATATTAGATAAAAAGGGGGTAGTTAAATTGAAAAACAAAAAAAGTATTTTATTAGTAATATTCCTAAGTTTATTAATTGTATTATTAACAGGATGTAGTATTCTTACATCAGAACAACAAGAACCAGATTTAAGTAGTTTAAAAGCAGTAACCAACCTAGTTGCTAATAATGAGGAATATACTAAACATACAAATGAGGAGGGAATTAGTTTCTATTGTCCAACTGATTGGATTTCTGTTGGTGAGGAAGGTACATTATTTTTTATGTCTCCAGACTTAACAGGAACTAGTGTAAACTTAGTAAATGAGGAAATTGGAAGTCTAATTAGCTTAAAAGGATATATTGAAATTGCAAAAAACACATTAGGAGAAGAAATGAATTTAACAAGTGAAATTGAACAAGAGGCAATTAATTTAAACGGAAGAGAAGCATATGTTATTTCATATACTGCTGAACAAAATGAAATTGAAATGAAAGTTTTTCAGGAAGTAATAAAAGTAGATGAAAAAGTATATATTTTAACAGCTGGAACGATTACCGATAATTACCAACAAGTAGAAGAAATATTAAATAATATATTATCATCATTTACTAAATAATTAATTAGTCAATAGAATAAAATAAAGTGTACTAATAAATATTATATTTAAAGTACACTTTATTTTTACTATACAACAAGGCTAAATCAAAACTGTGCAAATTCACTTTTTTATAATTACTCTAAATTAACTATTTCTAAGCCTTTTTTACTTGGTTCGTTTAATAAATTTCCTTTATAATCATACCTAGAGCCATGACAAGGGCAATCCCAAGTTTTTTCTAAGTTATTCCAAGAAAGCTCACAGCCAAGGTGAGAGCAATACGGTTTTACTGCAAATATTTCATTTTTAGACTTCTTATATATTCCTAGTTTTTTACCATGATAATCTACAACACCACCTGTGCCTATTTCCAAATTCTCGTATTTTTCAATAGGAGTGGACATTTTATTAAAAATAAGGGAATATGAAGTTTGAGCTATCATATTACCAAGTTCATCTTTATTTTTTAAAGGATGCAACCTTGTAGAAGAATAGATCTTATCATATGGGTTGGAAATTCCAATAATTTTATCTAAAATAATTTTAGCTGCAACATAAGAAGTAGTCATTCCCCACTTTTTAAATCCTGTTGCAACAAAAACATTTGGCATTAGATTAGAATATTCACCGATATAAGGTATTTTATCTAAACTAATACAATCTTGAGTATGCCAACGATATAATATTTCTGATTTTGGATATAGTTTTTTAACATAATTTTCTAAATTTTTATAGCTATTATCTAAATCAATATTGCTGCTACCTGTTTTATGACCAGAACCACCTAACAGTAATAATCGTTTATTTTGAAATGGTATAGTGCGAAAAGAAGTTACAGGTTCATTTTCTGAAATATACATTCCAGGAAATAATTCCTCTTTTACATCTACACCAATAATGTAAGAAGTATCTTGATACATTTTTAAAAAATACAGTCCAGGGAAATTTATAATAGGATAATGTGTTGTGATTGCAACATATTTAGCAGAAACAGTGCCAGCAGTTGTAAGAACCTTATAAGTTTTATTGTTAGGTTTTATATCATATACTTTAGAATTTTCATAAATACAGTTTTGGGGAATTAGATTTAACAAAGAAAGTGTATATTTTCGTGGATGAAACTGTGCTTGGTTTGGGAATTTAACTGCACCTATTGTTTTAAACGGCAAAGGTATATTTTCACAAAATGTTGCTTCGAAACCAAGAGATTTAACATTTTGGGCTTCTAAGATTAATTTTTGTCTGTCTTTTTCTAAACAAGAATAAACATACGAATCTTGGATTTCTAAATCACATTCAATTTTTTCTGATTGAATTATATGCATTATAGAAGAAATTGCATTTTCATTTGAACATAAATATTTTTTTGCAAAATCCTTGCTAAAAGAATTAATTAAGTAAGTATAAAATAAACCATGCTGACTTGTAATTTTAGCAGTTGTATTAGCTGTTGTACTAGATAAAACAGAATCTTTTTCTAGAATTACTACATTTAATCCTTGTTTATGTAGCAGATAAGCAAGAGTAACACCAACAATACCAGCACCAACAATACATACATCTGCTTGAAGATCTGCTTCCAATCTAGGATAAGCATTAGCAGATGTGCTTTCTAACCAATAAGACTTCATTTTTGCCTCCTTAATAAGTAGATTGCCCATTTGATAGAAAAATATGTAAAAAATTAAAATTTTAATTTGAAAAATAAGTAAATGAACTTAGAAAAAAATATATGTTTATTTTTATTTCCTACAGTCTCTATATTGAAAACAAAAGTGCATTTTTTGCTATGAAATAAAAAATGCACTTTATATTTTAAAAAATAAAGTGCATTTTTTATTTTGGTGAACCGGAGACGATTCGAACGTCCGACCCACGCCTTAGAAGGGCGTTGCTCTATCCAGCTGAGCTACCGGTCCAATACTTAATTATAATAACATGTATTTTTTAAAAAGTCAATTGTTTTTCAGCTCATTTATTCAAATTTTTAACATTTTTATAATATTAAATGAGATTTGCTATAATTAAAATAAAAAATTGAATAAGCCAATAAAACCAACTAATAAAAATAAAATAGAAGATAAAATTTCTATATATTTTGTAGGAATCTTTTGACTCGAAAATTTGCCAATAAAAATAGCAATTAAATCACTAGCAATCATTCCTAAAATAGCACCAAGAATTAAAAACAATTTTTCACTAGGATATTGTATTCCAAGCCCGATAGATGCTAAAAAAGTTTTATCACCAATTTCTCCAATAGCAATAGATAATGCTATTATAAAAATATAATTTAATTTAAAACTAGATAATTTTTTTAGAACTTTATTAGACTGAGTGTGTTCTTTTTTAGACTTGGGAATAAGAGAAATAAGTCCTATAAAAATAAAAGAAGAATATGTAATAAACTCTAAAAATTGATGCAAAAACAAACTACTAGTATTTCCCAAAAAACTTCCAAAAGTAATAGCAATACCATGACTAGATAAGGAACCTAATGCAACTCCTAAAATAATAGTTATGGTTTTTACTTTTGTAGAAAAGGAAAGAACAAGCAGTTGAGTTTTATCTCCTAATTCTGATAAAAAGACCAATAAGAAAGAAATAATAACTTGGTACATAATTACCTCCAATGCATTTGTACTAAAAAATATATTCTATTATTTTCATTATATTACAATAGATATATATTGTATTTTCACAAAAGTTAAAATTTAAATTTAATTATTGCCAAAAATCTAACAAAACTATATAATAAAAATGAAAAATTTTACTATAGATTAAAGGAGAATAAAAATTATTTATGAAACTTTATATATTAGACGACTATAAAAAAGAAAAAAAGAAAAAGTCAAATAAAAAAAAATTGGTAAAAACAATAGTTATAGCTATTACAATAATTGTACTTATTGTTTTAGCAGCATTTTATATAGGAAACGAAAAGTTTAGAGGATTTATTGATAGGTATGTTTTACAAAAAGAAATAACAGAAAATACAGGAAATATTATACAAATTAGTCAAGAGGATAATCCATATGTTTATACTTATGATAAATATATTACTGTTTTAAATAAAAATTTATTAGAACACTATAATAGTAATGCTAATTTAGAGTTTAGTGTAAAAGTTTCTATATCTACTCCATTGTTTGCATCAAATGGTAAATATTTAGTATTAGCTGAAAAAGGAGGACAAAAACTATATTTAATTTCAGGGCAAAACATTATATGGCAAAAAGATATAGAGGGAAATATAGTTAATGTTAATGTAAATAAAAATGGATATGTTTCAATCATTATTACAGGAACAATTTATAAAACAATTATATGCACATATGATGTAGAAGGAAATGATTTACCAATGGTATATAGATCATGGACATATGCAATTGATACAGACATTTCTTCCGATAATAAAAATTTGGCTTTTGCAGAAATTAATTCAACAGGAAGCATAATTCAATCAAGTATAAAAATAATTTCTTTAGAAGTTGCAAAAACAAATCCATCTGAGTCTGAAATATATTCTTATGAAGGAAATCCAAAGGAATTAATTAATTGCATTAAATACCAAGATGGAGAAAATTTAGTTGGAATGTTTGACAATAGACTTATTCTAGTTAAAGACAATCAAGTAAAAACAATATTGGAATTTGGAACAGACACTATTTTTGCAGATATTAATTTAACGAATAATTTTATAAAAGTGGAAAAGAAATCTACAGGAATTTTTAGTTCAGAATCTAATATTGAGATAGGAAATATTAATAATGACAACAAAAATTTATATAAGATACAAGGAATTCCTAAAAGCATAATTACAAGGGAAAATATAATTGCAATTAGTTTAGGAACAGAAATACATTTTATTCGGAACCAATGGATGGCTTATAAAAAAATATACTTCTACAAGAGAAATAAAAGATATTGTCCTTTGTGATAATTTAGCTGGAATTATTTATAAAGATAAAATTGAGCTACTAAGCATATAATTAATAGAACTAAAAAAGTGGTAGGAGGTAGCATGAGTTTTTTTATTGATATTGGAATTATTATGACTATTATTTTATCTACATTGCTAGGATATAAAAAAGGTTTAATAGGAGTAGCATTTAAAATAATTTCTTTTCTTCTTTCTATTGTTTTGGCGTTTGTATTGTGTAAGCCGGTATCAAACTATATAATTAATAATACTTCAATTGATAACAGTATACAAAAACCAATAGAAAACACTTTAATGAGTAATGAAATTGAAGAAGAATCAATAGAAGAGCAAACTATGCCAGAAGTAATAACAGAATATATTCAAGAAGAAATGATTAAAGCAACAGAAAACGCTAAAAATCAAATAGCAACTGTGGTAGCACAAAATGTAACTTTTGCAATTATTAATGCTATTTCTTTTATTATAATATTTATTACCTCAAAGATTATACTACTGGTACTAAAACTATTTAGTGAACAATTAACGAATATGCCTATTATTAAACAATTTAATAAATTAGGAGGAACAATATATGGAGTAATTAGAGGGTTTTTTATACTATATTTATTATTTGGAGTAGTATCGCTGATATTGCCTATATTTAACAACATTCCTTTAAATGCTATTACTAATTCATATTTAGGAAACATTTTTTATAATAATAACTTATTATTAAAAATATTATTTTAAACATTGCTATTTTAAAAAAACTTTGCTATACTAACTAAAGTATAAATAAATTGTTTTAGAAAGGACTATTATTAAAAATGGGAAGACATGAAAATATAAAAGAAGAAGTAAAAACAAAGAAAAAGAGTAAAAAAACGAAATTAAACTGGGTAAGAATTTTTTTATTAGCTATATTAATTGCATTAATAGGCTGGGCAATATTTTTCTTTTACCAAACAAACCAAAATGGAGGTGGGGTGCAAGGAATGCTTGCAACACTTGTAGGACATAATTCTCAAACATTAAAAGACCTTGAACCTTTATATTGTTTGCTATTAGGGGAAAGTGTTAGCGGAGATTCAAGACTAACAGATACTATTATTGCTTGCAAATATGATCCAAAGACTCAGAAGGCCTCTATGTTGTCTATACCAAGGGATACATTTACTGGTACAAATCCAGACACTGGCACACCTTATTATAAAATAAACAATGCATATAGAATGGGACAAGACCCAGAAAATGCTGTAAAAGAAGTAAACGAAATAACAGGACTAGACATAAAATATTATGTTTTAATTAATACAAATGTTTTGAAAGAATTAGTAGATGCTATTGGAGGAGTGTATTTTGATGTTCCAATTGATATGCACTACACATGGGATACAGAACAAGATTTATACATTGATTTAAAAAAAGGGTATCAATTGTTAGACGGAGATAAAGCAGAACAAGTTGTAAGGTTTAGACACAACAATGACCGGTTCATCTTATCCAGCTGAATATGGAGGAGAAAACCATGGTAGGATGAAAACACAAATGGCATTTATAAAGGCAGTAGCAGAGCAAACATTAAAACCAGAAAATATATTGAAAATAGGTGAATTTATAGACATATTTCATGAAAATGTAAAAACAAATTTATCTGTAGATACTATAAAAGACTATATTCCATATGCAGTAAACTTTAATACAGAAAATTTAAAAACAGCTGAAGTACCTGGAAGAGATGATCGAGCTAAAGAAACAGGTTATTGGTTTTTCTATCCGGATGAGGAAGAAACACAAAAAATAGTAGAAGAATTATTTTATGATGTAGAAGATACGGACCAGAATGAAAATGCAGTTATAAATAATGATGTTTCTAATACTATAGAGTAAATAAGTGAAAAAATAAAATTAAAAGCACATAAATTACAAAACAACCATGTAATTTATGTGCTTTTACCGTACAACAAATCCTAATTTTAAAATAAAAAATAAAATTGTCGAAAATTGGAGTACGAAAATAATTGAAAAATGAATTTAATATATGATAATATAAAATTATTACAAACTTATACTATTTTTATAAAAATTCCCCGATATACTTTGAAAAATTTAAAAGGTAATGTAATAAAGTAAAGTATTTTTTTTAAAATAGAAAAAATAGTTTCTTTTTCTACAGAGTTTTGAGCAATTAAGTCAGACTCATATGTAATATCTTCAATAACATATTTAATATGGCCAACAGTTTCTCCTTGCTCAATAGGTGCTTTTAAATTTTCTCTTAATGTTATTTCTGGTAAAATATTTTTACCTAAATCCTTATTAGAAATAAATACTGAAATATTATCTTTTACTAATAAATTTAAGTATTTAGTATCTTGAGTAGCATTTTTTACTTCAATAATATCTACAACAGAATTTTCAGGGTGAATTTCCTTTATCAAGTAATTATTATATGCATAATTAAAAAGGTTAATGGCATCGGAAAATCTTTGATCATTTCCAGAATTATCTTTTCTACCACCTAATATACAGACAATAAAATTTAAACCATTGTGAGAACTTTTTGCAACTAAACAATTACCAGCGGGGGTAGTAAATCCTGTTTTTATTCCAATAGCATATGGATAATAATAGCTATTGGAACTACTAGAGGACTCTCTTAACAACAAATTTGTAGTATTAAAATGCCTATTATCCAAAGGATAAATATTTGTAGGAGGCAAAGAGCATGTAGTTTTAGCCACAATAGCTTTAAAAGTAGGATTTTTCATAGCATATTGACCAATTAATGCTAAATCATAAGCAGTAGAATATTGACTATTACTGTGAATACCACTTGGGTTAACAAAATTTGTATTTTTACATCCAATTTCAACAGCTTTTTTATTCATCATATCTGAAAATTCAATAATAGAGCCTCCAACATGTTCTGCCAAAACATTAGCAGCATCATTTGCCGAAGGAATTAAAAGAACATGTAATAATTGCTCAATAGTAAATTGCTCTCCAACTTGTAAATTAGCAGTAGAATATCCACTAGGGATATAATTTAAAGCACTGGAACTAACTGTTGCAATATCGTTTAAATTTGTATTTTCTAATGTTAAAATAGCAGTCATTATTTTTGTAGTACTAGCAGGATACATTGGTATATTTGAGTTTTTTTCATAAAGTATTTTACCTGTATCTGCATGAATTAAAATTGCACTTTGAGATTGAACCGTAATGCCTACTCCAAAACAATGACTAAAGGAAAAACAAATAATTAAAATAAAGAATATAGATATTTTTTTTATCTTCATATAATTGTTCCTTTCAACTAATAATATATAGTAAAAGTTTGTAAAATTCAAGAAATTTATTTACATAAATTAAAAATATGGAGGGTTATAATGGAAGGATTAACAACAAAACAAAAAATAATCTTTATAAGTCTAATAGTTATAATGATTATAACTATAGGCTATTATTTTTTCCAAAACAAAAATAAGACGGAATTTAACATGTATTCTGCAGTTGAAAATGTATCTGAAACTAAAGAAGAAATAGAAATTTCAGAAGAAAAAATTATAGTACATATAGTAGGCTGTGTTGAAAATGAAGGAATTGTTGAGCTAGATGAAGGTGCTAGAGTGGCAGATGCAATAGAAGCTGCGGGAGGTTTAACTATGGATGCAAATTTAAACAGTATAAACTTAGCATACCCATTACAAGATGGGCAAAAAATAAAAATACCAAGTAACTTAGAAGAAGACATTGATGAGATGCAAATATTATTTAATGAAGAACAAAATAATAAAATAAATATTAATACAGCAACTCAAACTGAACTAGAAACTCTTCCTCGGAATAGGACCATCTACAGCATTAAAAATTATTGAATATAGAAGTGAAAATGGAAAATTTGAATCTACTGAAGAATTAAAGAATGTATCTGGGATAGGAGATGCAAAATATAATGCTATACAAGAACAAATATGTGTATAAAATGCTTCATAAAAATGTAATATAAAAAAATTAAAAATTGAACTGACTCATCAGTATAAGGAAAATTAATTAAATATATGTTATAAATTATTGTATCCATTAAATTAATAAAGTATAATCTAATTATAATTGTAATTTGGGAAGGAATGATATTAAATATGGAAAAAAATAATTTATACGAAGCAAAAGAGTTCCAAAACATAAAAGAACTATTATATTATTCAGCAAGTAAATATAAAAATAATATAGCTTTTGTTACAAAACATAAATTAGAAAACAATGTTACTTATGAGAACAAAACATATAGTGACCTATTAAAAGACATTAATGCTTTAGGTACTAAATTATTTAGCATGGGCTTAAAAAGGAAAAGATTTGCAATAGTTGGTAGAAATAGTTATAAATGGGCAGTTGCTCATTTAACAAATTTACTTGGAGGAAATATATCTATTCCTTTGGATAAAGAATTACAATTTGTTGAATTAGAGTCTTCTTTAATTAGAAGTAAAGCAGATGTAATATTTTTTGATGAAAAATATAAAGATAAAATATTACAAATAAAAGAAAACAACAATACAAATGTGACCCAGTATATATGCTTTAATTCTCTAGATGGGTTTCACTCTATAGATACATTAATTGAAGAAGGCAAAGAACTATTAAAAACAGGACTAACAAATTTTACAGATGTTATAATAGATAATAATGAATTAAGCATTTTACTTTTTACTTCTGGAACTACGTCCAAATCAAAAGCAGTAATGCTATCACAAAGGAACATAGCTTCTAATATATATGCAATGCAATGTGTAGAAAAATTTTATGATAATGATGTTAATATTGCCTTTTTACCATTTCATCATATTTTTGGTTCTACTTGTTTAGTTGTTATGCTAGCATATGGAGTAAAAACTGTTTTTCCAGATGGATTGAGGTACATAAAACAAAACTTAAAAGAGTACAAAGTTTCTGTATTTGTTGGAGTTCCATTACTAATTGAAGCAATGCATAAAAATATTGCAAAGGAAATTGAAAAACAAGGTAAAGAGAAAACTATTAAATTAGCAATAATTATAAGTAATTTTTTACTGAAATTACATATTGATATTAGAAGAAAATTATTTAAACAAATTATAGAAGGACTTGGAGGACATTTAAGATTTATTATATCAGGAGGAGCACCGGCAGATAGCGAAATAGCAAAAAACTTTGACAGTTATGGAATAGAAACTGTACAAGGATATGGATTAACGGAAACGTCTCCGGTTATATGTGCAGAAAATTTAAAATGTAAAAAAGAAGGATCTGTTGGTATACCTATGAAAAATGTAAATGTAGAAATTGTTGAAAAAGATAAGCAAGGAATAGGAGAAATAAGAGTAAAAGGACCTAATGTAATGTTAGGATATTATGAAAATAAAGAAGCAACAGAACAAGTATTAAAAAATGGTTGGTTTTATACAGGAGACTTGGGATACATTGATAAGGAGGGCTTTTTATTTATTACCGGCAGGAAAAAAAATATGATTGTATTAAAAAATGGTAAAAAGATTTTTCCAGAAGAGATTGAAACTTTAGTAAACCGTATAGACATTGTAGAAGAATCAATGGCATATGGACTCCAAGGTGAGAAAGATAATAATGATGTAAGATTAGCTATAAAAGTAGTCTACAATAAAGAACAAGTTGAAGAAAAATATGGAAACATATCTTTTAATGAACTATATAGTATTTTATGGAATAAAATAAAGGAAATTAATAAAACATTCCCTAAATACAAGTATATTAAAGGAATGATTCTAACAGACGAAGAGTTAACCAAAACTACAACAAAAAAAATAAAAAGACAAGAAGAAATGAAAAAAATTATGAGTTTATAGTAAACTTATGGCTAAACTATAAGATTATTACAAATAAAAGAGAGATCTATAGATATTTTTCAATATCATCATTTTAGAACTCTCTTTTAACTTCTTCTATTATAGAAATTTATTTTACATAGTCCATATTAACAACTTCTTCATATGGCATTTTTTCTTTTAACTCTCCAGCTTCAATCATAACTGTCTGTAATAAATCAAAATCTTCTTTTTTTAGCTCTGGGCTTGTTTTCCATGCATCTATACTTCTATATCTGTTTACAACTTTTTCTAATAACTCTATATCTGTATCTGGGAAAAAGTCAATGATGGCTTCCGCAATTTCTCTATCTGTTGCAATAGATATCCATTTTTGACTTTTGGCTATTGCATTTACGAACTTTTGAATTGTATCAGAATTATTATTAATATAACTTTTTTTGGCAAAATAAGCGGTATACGGTATATCCCCAGCTGCTTCCCCTACAGATGCAACTATATAACCTTTTTTTGACTGTTCTATTAAAGAAGCAGTAGGCTCAAATAGCGTTACAAAACCTGCTTCTCCTCCTGTAAAGGCTCCTGCCATCAAGTCGAATTTTATGCTATCATCTAATATCATATCCGTTTCTGGATTCATACCATTTTTCTTTATGACATATTCTAACGTCATGTATGGGACTCCTCCCTTTCTGCCTGGTATTATTGTTTTGCCCTCTAAATCAGTCCAGCTGAAATTATCTATTGGTATTTTACTAACTAAAAACGATCCATCTTTTTTAGTTAATTGAGCAAAAACCTGTGTATTATCTTCTTTTCCTTCATTATATACATAAATAGATGCTTCTGGTCCTGCAAATCCAATGTCGCACTGATTTGCTAGAACAGCAGTCATGACAGTATCTGCTCCTTGACCAGTTGTCAATTCAATATTTAAGCCTTCTTCTTCAAAGAATCCTTTACTAATAGCTACATATTGTGGGGCATAAAATACAGAGCGTGTAACTTCATTTACTTTAACTGTTTTTAATTTGTTAACTTGTTCATTTTGATTTTGATAAAAATAGTGAAATACTCCTAAAATAATAATTGCTACAATAAATAGGATAATAATATATTTTTTCAAAATTAACCTCCTTGCTTAATTTCCATACTTATGGGATTTTAAAATAAATTTTTCTAATAAAACAATACATTGATATAAAAGAGCAGCAAATATTCCTAAAATAATAACACTGGTCATAACTAAATCTAATTTAAATACTTGACCACCATATACAATTAAATATCCCAAGCCGGCTTTTGACACTAGAAATTCTCCGGATATAACACCTACTAGAGACAATCCCAAGTTAATTTTTAAAGAATTAAGAAAAGTGGAAATATTAGCTGGTAATACTACTTTGGTTAAAACTTGAAAACGATTAGCGTTAAATGTTTTAACCATTTTTATTTTTTCTTTATCTGTATTTAAAAATCCATTTAATATTTCCAATATAGTAACAATTAGAGAAATTGCTAATGACATTACAATGATTGCCGGCGTGCCTGCTCCTACCCATATAATAATAACTGGACCTAGTGCAATTTTAGGTAAGCTATTTAAAACTACTAAAAATGGCTCTGTAACTTTTGACAAAAATTTAGAGTACCATAAAATTACAGCGATTATCACTCCTAAAAGTGTTCCAGACAAAAATCCAATTATTGTTTCCAAGGCAGTAACTCCTAAATGTTTCATTAGATCATTTTCTGACAAATTCATTAATGTTTTTAATATTCTACTAGGAGAACTGGTAATAAAACTATCAATTATACCCAAATTTGATAAGACTTCCCAAATTGTAATAAAAGTAATTAATATAAAAATTTGAGTTCCCAATATTAATATTTTTTTACACTTTATTTTTTTTAAATATTTTTTTCTGTCATCTGATATATTATTTCGCATACAACTGTAACTCCTTCCATATAATGTCAAAATATTTGCTGAATTTAGGGCTTTCGCGACAGTTTAATGGATTTCTGTTTAGTATTTCAAAATCTATAGTAAATATTTTTTTCACTATTGCTGGCCTCTCAGACAAAACTACAATTCTATCTGACATACTGATACTTTCTGGTTGAGGTCAAAGTAGACAGTTTAAATTTTATTTTTTGACTAATTTAACATTCAATATTAAATTAGTCATTTTATTAATGCCTTTATGAAAGTTTATCTTTCAAATCATTTAATTTCTTAAAATTAAAATATATATCTACTTGTTTATCTTGATGTATTTCTATTTTGTTAATGATTACTTTCATTATTTCAGGGGTTGGCTTTTCTACTTTCAAAAATTCTTTAACAATCTTTTCTATTTCTCTTCTATCATCTTGCCTATTATCTTCTTTCTGCATCTTTAATTCATCGTATTCTTTTTCTTTTTGTTTCACTTCATTTATTAGTTTATCAAATAACCTTTCATACATTTCTTCGCTTATTTTGTTATTTAATTTATCAACATACATTTGGTCTATGTTATCTTTTATAAGATTGATTTCTATTTGTTTTTGTTTAAGCATTTTTCCATAATCTTGTTTTGTTCGATTATTTTTTATGTTCAATTCTATCTTTTTACTATTGATTGCTAAAAATATGTTTTTTATATATTGTAATATTTTTTCTTCTAATGCATCATAACTAAATCCATGTGATGTGCAAAGTCCTAATTTTGAATTTCTACGGTAATTATTACATATCATAAACATATAGCCATTTTTCTTTCCTCTTACTCCTATTTTGTGTTTGCATTCATAACAAACCAGCAATCCGTCTAATAAGAACTTATGCTTTTTTTCATTTCTATTGTATCTTTGTACAATTACCATTTTTTGTACTTTATTAAACACCTGCTTATCAATAATTGGTTCATGTGTATTTTCTACTATATTCCATTGTTCTTGTGGATTACTTTTTATTTTTCTGTTTTTATAGCTAATTCTACTTCTTTTATTTTGAACTGTATTTCCAATATATACTTCATTTTTCAAAATATTTTTCACTGTTTTATTTTCCCAAAATGTTGCTTTGTTATACCTTAATTGATTTGCTGTTGGTATTTTATTGTCATTCAGATAGTTTTTTATTGTTCCTACCTCATTTCCGTGAAACAGCCATATTAAAAATAGTTTTTACTATTTCCGCTTCTTGTTCACAAATAATTAATTTGTTTTTATCGTTTGGGTCTTTCATATACCCTATTGCTGTCTTTCCTCCTACCCACTTTCCTTGTTTTTGCATAGTATGTAAAGCTGTCCTAATTTTTTGGGATAAATCTTTTGAATACATATCATTTAATATTGATTTAAAAGGTGCAATATCATTATTTCCATTTGATGTTTCAAAGGTATCTATTCCATCTGTTACAGAAACATATCTAACATTATTTTCAGGGAACCATTTTTCTATGTATTCTCCTGTTTCTATGTAATCACGACCTAAACGAGATAAGTCTTTTGTTACAACCATATTAACTTTTCCTAAATTGATATCTCTAATCATTTGTTGAAAAGCTGGTCTGTTAAAGTTTGTTCCTGTGTAACCTTGGTCAATATAAATATCTATAAGTTCATATTCCCATCCTAATTTCTGTACATATTCTGTTAATAATGTTCTTTGATTTTTTATGCTTTCACTTTCATCGTAGCCTCTATCTACATCTTCTTTTGATAACCTTATATAAATTGCTACATTGTATATTGTTTTTTCTATTTGTTCAAGCATTGCTCCTCCTTCCCATGCTTGATAAAAAACAATTTGAATTCAGCTTAAATTATAAATAATTTTTTAGAGATTTCCAATGTTCAAATGATAAAAATTTTTTGTTATTTTTTCTCTAATATATCAATTAATAAACGTTCTATTAAGCTTTCTAATTCTTCACCCTTTTCATCAAAATACATATTAATTTTAAATGATTCACACATAGCTGCCTCCTGCTCATTTTAATTTGTTTATTCAATTTATATGTTTTAAAAAATTTATTATTCACATATAAGTTGTTGATGTGAAGGGTTATATTTTGAAGATAAACACTATATTCTTATTTTTAATTTAATGATTTTAAATCATGACAATACCTCCATCATAAATTCTAAATGGTAAATCTATAAAGTTTCCTATTATATATACAGTAGTTTACTTTATAATTTTCTCCCCTAATACTTAAAAAATACAATTTTTTCATTTTGACATTTTATCAAAATTGCAATCATTTCTAAATTATTCAAAATCTCTCATTAAATAAACTATTTTTTCTCTATTATATTCTCATGAGAATAATCGAAAAGGACATAAAATTTCAATAATTTTACATCCTTTTTTTAATTATACATCAAATCATCTTATTTTATATACTTTATCAACAGTCTGAATATATAGAACACTTATGCCTTCTACCTATTTTATCTTTCAAAATCATCTTCAATTGCTTTATTTTTTTTTCTTGTATTATCATATTCAAGTACTTCACAATTTTTTAATTTATAGTTATTGTAATTTCCGTCTTTAGGTTCACCCTCAAAATAACATCTTACATATATGCTTACTCCTGCATGAGTTACAACCAATACATTTTTTCCTGCATACTTTTCTTCTAGTTCATCAAAAAACTCTGTTATTCTACCTCTAAAATCAGGTAAAGATTCTATTCCTAATTTTTGTTCATTTTCATCAGTAAAGTCAACCATGTTTTCACATTCAGTTTTTAATTTTCCTTCTAACTGACCATTACATCTTTCAATTATTCTATTATCAATTTCAATTGGTTCATCTGTGATTATTTTTGCTGTTTCAAATGCTCTTTTTAATGGACTTGAAAATACTTTATCAAATTTAATCCCTTCTAATTTCTCTTTTGTTTTTTCTGCTTGATTTCTTCCTTTTTCATTTAACTCAATATCAATTCTACCTTGAAATCTTCCTTCAAGATTCCAATCAGTTTGTCCATGTCTAACTACATATATCATTTTATTTTTCCTCCTTTTCTTTTAAAACAAACACATATAATGCTATCGGTTTAAATATTTTTTTAGGTTTCTTACATATATCAATAAATCTTTTATAAAATGTTTTATAATGATAACCTGTTTCTTTAATAATTTTCGCATTACTTTTCTTAATTATTTCTCTCCATTTGTTTCTTTTCATAAATCTTTCATTACCTAACATTTTCTTTTCAAAGTAAGGTGTTGGAACACTAAAAACACAAACATCTGATACTCTCAATTGTTCGTTTATAATTTCTATAATTTCATCATCACTATAATGTTCCATTACCCCACTACTATGTGTTACTGAAAAATATTTGTTTTCAAATGGTATCTTTCTAATATCCCCTTGGAAAACATTTACATTATTTTTTGGACTCACCTGTTTTGATAATTCCTTGGCTTGTTCTACCATTGCTTTTTCTAAATCCATTGCATAAGTTTTTAAACCCTTTGATGCAAGATATGCAGAAAATTTACCAGTTCCAGCTCCACATTCTAATACAGGTTTTTCTCCATCATAGTACTTTAACACTTGATTTAAAAATTTCTTTTTTAATTTCATCTTTGTTTTAAAATATTCGTCCCAGTTTTTAAATTCTTTATTTATATAATTTTCATACAACTTATTCCATTGATTATCTTTATTTTCCATACATATCCCCACTAATCTTTATATTCTTCTTTTATTTCTTTCTCACTTGTGCCTGACTTATAAATTAGTGACATTAGTTCTACAGACATTTTATGATCTAAAATATTAGATTTAGTTTCTTTAGCTTTTCTCTTACCTACTATAACTTCCAAGAATTGTTTTAATGCTTCATGTCTTGCAAGTTCATTCATAATTCTTGTTTTATCCAAAAAATATCTTTCTGCTATATCTTTGCCTTTTATAATTTGTAATGTCTGTCCTCCAACTATCTCACTATTTTTAAAAACATATATATCATAATGATTATTTCCACCTATTTCGAAATCTCTTTCATTATTTGTATCATGCTTATCTTTAGATTGATACGAATGTATTTGAATATTCTGTAAACAACCTTGTTCTATATTATGATATTCGTGTCTTACTCTGCCATTCCCTTTATATAAATCTTTCATATTTGAATTTAACCACGAACGACGTGGAAAACCATTATGCATCAAATTTAATGTAATATTTGTAACTGGAATTCCATTATATGATAAAGAAATAATAGAATTAGCATCAACTTCTGCTTCATTTTTCCCTTTATATATTTTTAATAACTCTTCATCTGTTCTACTATCAAATTGTTTATATTTATCTCCAAAGATTTTCTCTAAATCTCTTTGATTTTGTTGTAATAATACTCCTGATGGACGAATAAATTTTGAATATACAGATATTTCATCAAAACTTTTACTAGCCTCTTTAAATGAATCTTTTACCATTTTTGATGCCATATCTATAAAATGATACCCACTATGTGATACTTTTCCCCAACCGAGTAATGGATGATATTTGAATTTTAAAACTTCCTCTGGTAATCTCCATTGTCCATCGCTATGTGTACTTTGCATTGAAGTGATTGGCATTCCGTACTTATTAGCTATTTCATTTACAAAATCTTGAACAATTTGAAATTGTGGTAAAAACCTTCTTTGAGCATTTACTATAAATGCTTTATCTGCAGAATAATTTTCTACTAATAATTCGTAATCTCTTTTTAATTGTTCAGCTTGTTCAACATTATTAGAAATATTATCATAAGTTGATATTGGTTTATCCATCAAAATATGCAAATTATGTTTTAATGCCCATAATGCATATTGCATATGATTAAGTGGATCTGTTGCAATTATAACAGAGTTAATATTTTCTTCAGCTATAATACTATTAAGTCTATTTTCTAATTCATCTGGCAAACTTTGTTTAAATTTTTCTTCAAATTTGTCAACAAAAATATAATTAACATTTTCAAAATATTTTGAAACAAATGGTAAAATATCCTCTTGTTTTTCTTTTAATTCCACTACTGCTTTAAGTTTTATTCCAAAATTGCTTTCAATCTCTTTTAATTTTGGAACATACACTCTTTTTGCATGAGGTCCACACCCAATCAACATAATATTTGGTGTTCTCATAAAATTCCTCCATTTTTTACCAAAATAACAATTCTATCTAATTATACTACTTATTTACAATTTTTTCAACATTTTTTGTATTTTGTTGACATAATTTTACTTTGTTGATATAATACATTCAATTCGATAACGAATTGTATTTTAAACCTGTCAATAAAATTTTATGGAGGTGCTATTATGACTAGTAATGAAAAAAATCATTATGCTATCGAAGATCCAAATCATGTCGGAGAAGTGATTATCTCTTGGATTATCACTCATTCTTGTCAAGAAAGATGTGGCTATTGTATTAGTCCTAACAAGCGGAATGAAATAACGACAAGAGAAGGCCATTTTATGGTACAAAATCAGTTAATCGAAACTGGTTTAACCAAGATGCGTTATATCGGTGGTGAACCCTTGTTAATTCCTCATCTTCCTGATTTGATTATTGATGCATATAATCGAGGACTTGATACAAGATTGAGTACAAATGGTATTCTTCTAACAGAAGAAATGTTTGGAAAAATTAAAAATCACTTAAACTCTATTGCATTTCCTTTCGAATCAGCTGACGATGAATTAAACGAGAAGATTCGCTGTACCAAATATCATCGTGATACTATCATTTCACGTATCAAAATGGTTAAAGAAGCTAATGATATTGGTGTTCTCATAAACACTTGTGTTCATAAAGAGAATATTGATTGTCTTGAAGACCTTGGATCACTTTTAAGTGACTTAGGAGTTGACCATTGGAAATTACGACGTTTCAATTCAGCAAGTGGTAGAGGTGCTGTTCCTAACAAAAATCGATTTGATATCACAGACGAGGAATTCTTTGCTAAAGTTGCTCAGTTACAAAAAATGTTTCCGAATCTTAAAATTGATGGAAGAATGCCTTCTAAATTAGCTACCCGTCTTATGGTTTCCCCTCAGGGAGATTTATATCGGATGATTGGTGCTGAAACAGAGGATGTCCATTATGGAAATATGTTGACTGACAAACTCAATATCAAAGAAATTTATGAAAAGGACCATTGCAACTAACTATATCAAATTCATTGCTAACAAAGAAAGAACCACTATATGTTGGTTCTTTCTTTGTTTGACTCTGTATCAATAGAGTTTTTAAAATTTCCTGCTATTTTTTTGCTCTAATAAATAAAAAATACGGTCTATCATATTGGTTAATATATTTAGGAATAATTTTTATACTTTCCTCATCAGGTACTGGTTCTAAAATTTTATCAATTTTAAATCCACTTTTCACTAATCCATTTATTAAACTACTAAAATTTCTATGATATTTTTTTACCATTACTCCATTCCATTCTTTTTCTCTTAAGCCTTCTCTATTATAATCTGATACAAGTAAAAACCATTTTCCGTTAATTTCTGTATAATTCTTTTTCATCCAAGATTCAAATTTATTAGCTATTCTTAAAGGATGATCAATAGAAAAAATTAATATTCCACCTTCATTTAATAAATTATATATATCTTTTATTAATTTATCATAGTCCTTTACATAGTGAATAGCTAATGAAGAAATAACTACATCAAATTTTTCTTCCAGTTTATCTATATCTTCCATTGCCATCAATTTGTATCTTACGTCTTTATCTTTGTTATTATCTAAAGCTATTTTTAACATATGTTCAGATATGTCAATTCCTAATACTTCTTTTGCTCCTAATTCTTTGCAATATATGTCATTTTCTCCATAACCACATCCTAAATCAAGAACTTTTTTATTATTCAAATCTGGTATTAATTTTCTAAAATTAGGTATTTCAACTAAATCATTTGCATTCATTCCTTTGTTTTCATATCTCATTTTATCATACGCATCTGAAAAACTTTTAATATCATATATATTCTGTCTCATAAAATTCTCACTCCTATTTCTGTATTTTATTATACCACTTTATTTTCTATCTTTCACTACATTATTTTAAATTTTAGCTGTATGTTATTCTTTTTCTTTTCTGTTAATAATCTCAGTATATCTAATTAATATACTACAGCTTTTTTATCTTTATTTCCCCCTCTTTTCATAACTTGTCCTTTCACGGCAAGAATGCCCTATCTATGATAGTGCATCCTTACCTCAGCACATTAAAATAT
This sequence comes from uncultured Clostridium sp., assembly GCA_900554815.1. Taxonomy (GTDB): domain Bacteria; phylum Bacillota; class Clostridia; order TANB77; family CAG-508; genus UMGS1754. The sequence goes on along the minus strand of USIO01000025.1, from coordinate 2,783 downwards.
GGCAACCATTCTTTGTAAGTACTCAAATATCAACATTTCCCATTTTTAAACATATGGCATTTCACCAAAGTGAAAAAATAGCCAATATGCCATACTTTTTGCTACTGTAAAACTCACATTATTTATAATAAATTTGCATTCAAATTGTTTTTCAAGCATATTTAACTTGGTGTCTACATTGGAATCTACCTTCAGATATATCATGTGTAACAATTAAAGCAGTAATATTTTCATTTTTTAATATTTCATAAATATCCTTAGTTACCATAATTCTTGTTTGATAATCTAAAGCAGAAAAAGCTTCATCAAGTAATAATATTTCAGGTTGAACGGCCAATGTTCTAATTAATGCGACTCTTTGACGCATTCCACCAGATAATTGCATTGGATATTTATCTTTAAATTCATATAAACCATATTTTTTTAATAATTCTATTGCATAATCTTCATTTTTCTTTGTTCTAATATGCCTTATTTCCAATCCAATCATAACATTATTTAATATAGTTCTCCATTCTAAAAGGCTATCTTTTTGCAACATATATCCTATTCTAGGTGATACCCCATTAATATTTTCCCCATCTATGTAGAGTTCACCAGAAGTTTTTGTTTCTAAACCAGCAATAATAGAAAGAAGTGTTGACTTTCCACAGCCACTTGGACCAATAATGCTCACAAATTCTCCGTCATGCACAGAAAAACTAACATTTTTTAAAGCTTCAACTTCACCATTTTCGGCTTGATATTTTTTTGCAATATTTTCTGCTTTTAAAATTTCTTGCATAATATCCTCCCATTTATTGAATTTATCATAATATAATATATTCGTTACTTTCATAATATGTTAACATATTAAAAGAACTGTTTTTTAAACTACAAATAAAAATAGAAGCATGCACTTAGCTTCTATTTTGTTAATATAACAGTTATATTTTTTAAAATAATAGCATATAATATATAAAATAAAATTATTTTACAATGTTGTTCCAATTATATAATTGAATAAAAAATATTAATATTTTTTATTTTTATAAATTTACAAGAAATTCACATTTTTTATATAAAACCTTGACAAAACATGTTTTTATGAGTATACTATTAAGTATTATATAATTTTACATCGCGGGGTGGAGCAGTTGGCAGCTCGTTGGGCTCATAACCCGAAGGTCGTAAGTTCGAGTCTTACCCCCGCAACCAAAGATTTTATTAGAGTCGCAAGAGATTGTAGACTCTTATTTTTTGCCCATTTGAAGTTACATAAAATGAATTGGGCACCATTTGGGCACAGATCTATGTAAAAAGGTTATTGGTAAACCTTGAATTTTCGATATTTAAAAGTATATTTGATTAAATTCTATTTGAAATAAATTTTAAAAGTTTCTGCTTAAGTTATAAAATATTAAATTGTAAAATTAATAAAAAGTATTTAAGCAGAAACTGCTATATCTTGATTTACTTCTTTATTATTATAAAAATCTTTCATAGAATTTCTTCCTTTCAATTTTTTGTTTAAATTTATGTGATAAGCCTTTAATTGGCTTTAAAATATTTTTTTGTATCTTCTCTATAAAGAAGATTATCAAGTTTATCTGATGCCTCTCTGTCCATTTTAGCAAATGCATGGGCATAGATATTTAATGTAGTAGATGTTTGAGCATGTCCTAGTCTATTACTAACAGTTCTAACATCTAACCCTTGTGCAATAAGCAAAGTTGCATGTGTATGGCGTAAGCCATGAAAAGTAATATGTGGTAAATTCTTATCTTCTAAGAAATTTCTAAACCACCTAGTAATTGTATCTGGATGCATGGGAGAGCCATCCCATTGTACAAATAAACGATTAGTATTAATCCATTTGTCTCCTAATTTTAATCTTTTTTCTGATTGTTTTCTTTTGTATTCTTTTAATAATTTAGTAATTGAATCAGGGATACTAATAACCCTATTTGATGTTTCTGTTTTGGGATCTTTAGTATAAATTCCAATAGAAGAAACATATTGACTAGCTTGTCTTACTGTAATTGAAGAATTTTTTAAATCTACATCTTGCCATTCTAATCCTAAAACTTCTCCACGTCTCAATCCAGTAAAAATTGTTAAAAGGATAATGACTCTAAACTTTAAATCTTCGCCTTCCAATGCCTTAATTAATGCAATAGTTTGTACATCATCATAGAAGTTAACACTTGGCTTTCTAGCTTTAGGTGGTCGTACTCTTGATGCTGGATTATATGGAATCATTTGCCAATATACAGCTTGTTGCAACATAGAATGTAATAGTCTGTGATGTTCTAGTACTGTTTTTGAAGATAACTTATGTTTAATATTTTTTCTAATATAAGTTGCTTCACTTAATTCTTGATATAAATACATTAATTGCATTGGTTGAATTTTGTCCAAATACATATTGCCGAGATAGGGGAGAATCCTTGATTTTAACATACTTTTATATCTTTCATAGGTTTTAGGGGATAAATTTGGAATAGCATAATTGTTAATCCAAAAATCAGCAAAATCTCTAAAACGCATCTTTTTAGCAGACAGTGCTTGTCCAGTTTCTATTTCAGATATAAATAGAGCTAATTCTTTTCTAGCTTCACTTTTATTTTTAGCTTGAACAGTTTTTTTGTACATTATTCTTTTGCCTTCATCAGTATATCCAGCAGAAACTCTTAATCTATAAGAATTCTCTCCACGCTTTTCTATATTTCCTACCACACCTTCATCACCTCCTTGTATAATATATTTAGGTTTTTAAAAGGTTACCCATAAACCTTTATATA